>JAUXNR010000038.1 GCA_030682755.1 Flavobacterium sp. | reverse complement strand
AGTGTTAAAGCTTTTACCAACGAACATATCGAAATAGAACGTTCTAAGTACATGACAAAAAATCACAATAATTTTTAAACATGTCTAAATTATTGTTATTAAGTATTTTAGCCAAACTATTTAATCCAAATTTGAAGAAGCTATATGCTTTTCTCCCGTGTTTCTTAATGGGAATAGGTTTAAGTGAGTTTAAGTAGATACCAATTTTGTATGCCCAAACAAAAGCTATCATTACAAGTGCAAATAATTTACCAACTCTATCCGACTCTGTTAAATGAGTATCCTCTATATTGAAACCACTTGATTTTAGTGCTTTAAATGCAGTTTCTATTTGCCATCTTTCTTTATAGAGTGTATCTACTTGATCTGGTTTGTTGAATGAAATAATTATTTGCAATTCAGGAATGCCTTTTTTGTTCAATACTTTTGAGCCCGAAATATAACATAGTTGATTATTGACCTTGACAATCTTTCGGATATAAACAAATTGATTGAATTTCAATCCATTAAACAACCAGGCAGCTTTAATTATATGCCCATTTCTTGGAATAATAACTTTGAAATTTTCTCTTATTCTAATGTGATATCTAATATTGTAATTATTTAGAAAACCAATCCAATCATCACCTATAAACTCTCTATCTGCCAATAAACAATCTATTGACAAGATGCCAAATAGTTCGATATAACGTTCAAGTAAATCAATTCGTTCTGCTGTTGAAGAGTTACCAAATTTATTCATCATGCTGAATAAAATAGGAAACGCAACTCCTTGGTAAACAATTGATAATACAAGTAAGTTGATGTTTTTTGTACCGAGTTTCCAATTGGTTCTGTCCAATGCCAGTCGGTAAGGTGGCTTATGGGGTAGAAGTACAAAAACAAGACGCGCTATTATGTTGGTATCAAGAAGGAATTCTGCTATAAATCTTTGAATTCTGCGAAGCGAGGAAAAAGTTTTGGCTTCGCTTTCAAAAGCAACTGCTATTTTCTCAAAATTAACGGTTTGAACCTTACTTAAAGCAATAATAAATAAACCGATAAACTTAATTCGTGCTAAATTTAAGTCAGATCCAAAAATCTTGATTAGGGCATCATTTAAAATGCTAATTTTACTCTCTACTCTGGTATTCGTATCCATAGACGATTTTGTTGTTATTATCATCTAAGATATTGAATATCAGAGTATTATTTATATTTTTTCAAATTAGTTATCAAACAAGTTATTAACATATATGATTGATTGGCAGAATTATAAAGCGATTTTTGAAAAATTGTCATGTACTAAACACCCATAATTAAAAATATCTTAATAATTCCAGTAATAGCATCTAAAATTATTAACTTTATCCT
>JAUXNR010000027.1 GCA_030682755.1 Flavobacterium sp. | reverse complement strand
AGGATAGACTTAGATTTAACTACTGAAGACATCGAACGAGGAAAAATGTTTACAATTAAAGATCTCAGTAAGTCTTTCCAGGGTCGACATTGCCTGTTCCGTATTGTTGTCTCTTTAGGTAAAAGTAAAATCTGTAGGCAGGAGGGGACAGGAGAGTTTGTAGAAAAAATGAAGTGGATTTGTGATTAAAGGTAATTGAGATAAAAAATGGAATTTACTATCCACCCAAAGAAAATAAATATGATACTTGCCAATTTTCATTTATATGGTATAGAAGGCGATATAGAGAATCTAATAAACAATGGAATAATAGAGAGACATGCAAAAGGTTATCTACAAACAAAGTTTATGATTGAGGACGCGGAGTCTTTTTTTAAAGAAGCTTTAAAAATCTGCGGGGAGTTGCTGTTTCCTTGTTTTAATTGCTATCGCTTTTGTCAATTAGAAGATTTATATGGAGACCATTATGGATATTTCTTAAAACAGACCACCATAGGTCAATTAGCTGGAACACGAGTCGGCAGATGTAAAAAATGTGCAAAGAAGGAAGTAAAAAACTTTAACCTTCCACGTAGATCATCAAGGAAAGAAGGTTGTCCTTGGGACCCAAGGTGGCAATAACAATTAATAAAATAAAGGAGGTAAGTATGATTTTAACTAAACAACAACAAAAAGAACTTGAAACAGTCGCACGGCCTTTGATCGAGTGGTTGAACAAAAACTGCCATCCGCATGTTACAGCAATCGTCAATCCAGCACGTGTTGAATTATTGGAAGGAGTTTGCTCGATTCCAGTAGAGGATTATATTTCAGATTGATTTTGTAAACCAGGCCGGTAAAAAAGGAGGTCAAGTTGAAAAGTCCTAATAGCTCTAAAGAACTCCAATTTATAGAAAAGATATGCCCATGGTGCAAAGAAATGTTTTATCCTGATGCTTCAATATTTCAAAGATATGGCATAAACCTTATGTGTCCTGACTGTAATAGAGAGGAGTTTGAAGATAGAATTGGATATGAAGAATAAATCACTTGACAACAAGGGTAAACAATAAACTACAAACTAAAATACAGGAGGTAAAAAATGGACCAAAATCAA
>JAUXNR010000691.1 GCA_030682755.1 Flavobacterium sp. | reverse complement strand
ATTTGTATGATATTTGTGTTTTATAGTGCACCGGATTTGGCCATGACACAGTTTACGATTGATACATTAACCGTAATATTGTTTGTATTGGTTTTATATAGGTTGCCAAAATATTTAACTCTTTCTGATTTTAAAACCCGAATCAGAGACGGATTTATTGCTGTTTTTTTTGGAACATTAATCACTATCTTGTCCATTGAGGTTTTGCAAGTTTCGCATGCTGGAGAAACCAAGCAGTTTTATGCGGAGAATTCCTATGTGTTGGCCAAAGGAAAAAACATCGTAAATGTTATTTTGGTTGATTTCAGGGGATTGGATACTATGGTTGAAATTACGGTTTTGGTCATAGCCGCTTTGGGGGTTTTTGGCTTATTGAAATTGCGAATTAGAAATAAATAAATTGTAGTCATGACAATAATATTACGAACAGCTTCCACCTATTTGTTGCCGCTTTTGCTGCTCTTTTCGGTGTTTATATTGCTTAGAGGTCATTATCTTCCGGGGGGTGGTTTTATTGGAGGCTTAATTGCTTCCATTGCATTTATTTTGCACGGTTCGGCAAACGGACAAGAAAATACAAAAACCATGTTGCGAATTCATCCCGGATTTTTAATGCCGGTGGGGTTAGCTATTGCTTTTTTTAGTGGTATTGCCGGAATGGTATTAGAAGGAAAATCTTTTATGACAGGTATGTGGTTTAAAGATCCATTACCTGTAATTGGGATGATAGGTACACCTTTATTTTTTGACATTGGTGTATATTTGGTGGTAGTAGGAGTGACCTTAACCATTATCATGACCATTTCAGAATCACCTTAATTATGGAAATATTATTAGCCATTATAACCGGATTGCTTTATGGTGCCGGTGTTTATATGATTCTCCGACGCAGTTTGGTGAAGTTAATTATTGGTTTAATTCTGTTAGGGAATGGAGCCAACATTCTTATTTTTTTGGTGGGACGAATAGTTAAAGGAAAACCACCCATCATTCCGGAAGAAAGTACCACATTATTGGATACGTATGCAGATCCAGTTCCACAAGCTTTGATATTAACGGCCATTGTTATTAGTTTTGGTTTACAGGCTTTTGCGATCGTATTGATTAAGCGAGCTTATAAAGTTGTAAAAACAGATGATTTGGATCAAATGAATACTACAGACGAATACGCATGATAGCACATTTTTTATTATATCCGTTACTTTTTCAATTTGCATTGGCCATTGTGTTGATGTTTTTTTGGCGTGACACTAGAATTCAACGTCGTTTAAGTGTGGCAGGAAGTGGTATTGCATTGTTATTGGCCGGGTATTTGTTTGCTCAGGTTTGGCAATTTGGCACCGTTACTTTTCAAGCCGGTGGTTGGCAAGCTCCTTTTGGAATTACTTTGGTGGTGGATATGTTTTCAGCCACTTTGGTTTTATTAACCTGTTTGTTAGGTCTTGCTATTTCTATATTTTCATCGGCATCCATTATTAGTGAACGGGCTAAATTTGGTTATTTTCCTATTTATCATTTGTTGTTAATGGGATTGATTGGTGCTTTTATAACCGGAGATATTTTCAATTTGTATGTTTGGTTTGAGGTGATTATCATCAGTTCTTTTGTTTTGTTAACTATTGGCGGTGAGAAGCCACAAATTGAATCTGCAGTTAAATATTTTACGTTAAACATACTTGCATCTGTTATCTTTTTGACAGCAATTGCTGTTTTATACGGTTTAACAGGAACGTTGAATATGGCTGATTTGGCAGTTAAAATTGCTGCTTCTGAGAACACGGGATTAATCAATATTACCGCATTGATTTTCTTTGTTGGGTTTGGAATTAAATCGGCTGTTTTCCCCTTGTATTTTTGGTTGCCATCTTCTTATCATACGCCTCCGGCTGCGGTTTCTGCTATATTTGGCGGACTTTTAACCAAAGTGGGTGTTTATGCTATGATTCGAGTGTTTACGCTAATTTTTGTCCGCGATGAATTTATAGATAATCTTTTAATGACTGTAGCTGTTTTAACCATTCTTAGTGGCGGTTTAGGAGCTTTGGTTCAGAACAACATTCAAAAAGTATTTTCGTACTTGATTATTTGTCATATTGGGTTTATGGTAGCCGGTTTGAGTATGCATTCCGAATTGGCGTTGACCGGAGCTATTTTTTATATGATTCACGATATTGTGGTTAAAGGCAATTTGTTTTTGGTGGGCGGTATGATTTATAAAATAAAAGGAAGCAACAGTATGAAAGACTTGGGCGGTTTTTATGGCTCCTATCCAAAACTTTCCATTTTAATGTTGATTCCCTTATTTTCATTGATTGGAATTCCGCCTTTATCCGGATTTTGGCCCAAAATTTCTTTATTGCTAGCCGGGTTTGAAGGCAACTATTATGTTTTAATTGGCTTTATTTTATTGGGTAGTTTCTTAACTTTGTTTGTCATAGCTAAGATGTGGACGATGGTATTTTGGAAAGCAAGTACCGGAATTCCGAGAAGAGCCAATTTCAAGTATTTTGGTGATTTGAAGTTTAAAGACAAATTGAATATGGTGATTCCGATAGCTATTTTAGCTTTGGTGTCTTTGTATATCGGATTTTTTGCGGAACACGTACAGTTATTATCCGAACGAATAGCTTATGAGTTATCACATACTGAAGGCTATATTGAAGCCGTTCTGGGAAAAGCAATTCCGAACAATCAATAATTAAATTATGAAAAAGTTAATCTTATTAAATCTTATACTTACACTCGTTTGGGTTGCCTTGACGGGAAGTTTTGAATTTATAAATTTTGCTTTTGGATTTGCCTTGACTTTTTTGATATTGTGGGTAATTAATAAAGATGCAGTTGATAGAAAGTATTTTAAAGTTATTCCGAGTATTATTGGTTTCATTTTTTATTTCATTTATGAATTGATTAAAGCAAATGTTCAAGTGGCTTATGATGTGATTACGCCAACAATGTATATGAAACCCGGTATTGTATCTGTTCCTCTGGATGCAAATACCGATTTAGAAATTACACTTTTGGCCAATGTCATATCGCTTACTCCCGGTACTTTGAGTTTGGATGTGTCTGATGATAAAAAAGTATTATACGTTCATGCGATGTATATTCATGACAAAGAAGAATTTATAAAAAGTATCAAAAACGGATTTGAGAAGAAATTGTTAAACATTACCCGATGAGTTTATACGAGTTTTTATATTATATCATTTTACCGATTTTATCCATTTCGGCAGTGTTGGTATTCATCCGATTTTTATTAGGGCCTTCCTTGTCCGATAGAGTTGTTGCATTGGATTTGTTGATAACCATTGGTATTGGTATCATTTCAATATATAGTATCATTACAAATCAGCCAACGTTTTTGGATATTGCCATGATATTGGCTCTGATTG
>JAUXNR010000010.1 GCA_030682755.1 Flavobacterium sp. | reverse complement strand
GCAGCCTGGAATGCTTTTGCAGTCGCTGCTTTTTCAGAGGAACTTTTCAAATACATCGCACTTTATTTATTGATATGGAAAAGTCGCGAGTTTAACGATAAATTTGACGGTATTGTTTACGCTGTTTTTGTTTCGCTGGGTTTTGCGGCAGTCGAGAATATTTTGTATGTAACCGGGAATGGCCATTTTACAGGATTCATGCGTGCAATTACTGCTGTTCCGGCACACGCCATTTTTGGGGTTACCATGGGTTTCTATTTTGGGATGGCGAAATTTTATGAAAAACAACAGTTTCAACTTAAATTGAAAGCGCTGATTTATCCCATTATTCTTCATGGCATATACAATTTTATCCTGTTTACCGGAATCGAATGGCTGACAGTTATTTTTCTTGCATTTTTGGTTTTCCTCTATATTTCAGGACTAAAACGAATCAAAGAACTTTCCGACCAGTCGATTTATAGAACAGATTTTGATTTATTGAATGAGAAATTTGGACGGAATAATCAAGGCTAAAATTATTTTAAATTATCTTTGAGATATGGTAATCGATGAATTTATAAATAATGATAAACAAGCATTTTATGACTTGTGTAAAGCGCATCAGGTTAAATATCTTTTTGCTTTTGGTTCGTCGGTAACCGGTAATTTTGATTTTAATAAAAGTGACATAGATTTACTTGTTGAAATAGAAGAATCCGACCCATTGGAAAGAGGTGAAAAAATACTTGCTCTTTGGGACAAACTGGAACATTTTTTTAAAAGAAAAGTTGATTTGCTGACCAATCCGAATATCAGAAATCCATATCTTAAGCAAAGTATTGATGACTCCAAAATTTTAATTGATGAGACTTCAAAGTAAAAAGTATCTAGATGATATTCTGTATGCTGTTACTCTAATTGAAGAGTTTACGAAGGGAATAAATTCTTATTCAGATTACTCAAAAGATATAAAAACCAGAAGTGTTTGGCAATAATAATTAATCATCTTCCAAAATTGAAAACTGAAGTTCAGCTTAAATTGGCTTTATAATTATGAGCACAATTCCAACTTATACTGATATCGAAAAAGCTCACCTCGTTGTTCAGAAATATGAACACCGCACTCCGGTGCTTACTTCGTCAAGTATTA
>JAUXNR010000925.1 GCA_030682755.1 Flavobacterium sp. | reverse complement strand
CAATATTAGGATTATTGCCCCCTGATATTTTTATAGCTTGGACCAAAAACACTAATTTCCCACTACTCTATTTATTGGTTCTTTCAATTTTGTCTTATTTAGGAGGAGTTATTTCATATATATTAGGTAAAGCCATGTTGCTCATTCCTTCCATTCAAAATTATATGGAGATTAAAATGGCAAAGCATATTATAAATATGAGAAAATGGGGAGGTTTACTATTAGCCGCAGGAGCACTTCTTCCCTTGCCTTTTGCCATGGCTGCAATGGCTGCAGGAATGATTCGTTTTGATTTCAGAAACTTTCTGATTTTTGCATTATTGCGTTTTGTTCGGTTTGCGATATATGGATTTGCTATTTACCAAATGCTCAGATAATGCTAAATATCTTCAAAAAAATTGCCTTTTGGGAAGGCATATCCCTTTTGGTCTTGTTGTTCATTGCAATGCCGCTTAAATATATGTTGGACATGCCCTTGATGGTCAAATATGTTGGCATGGCTCATGGAGTTTTATTTATTGTCTATATTTTACTAGCACTTTTCTTGAGTAGTAAATTTAAATGGCCTTTTTCAAAACTTGCACTAGTGTGTTTCGCTTCAATTGTTCCGTTTGGTACTTTTTATATCGAAAAAAAGTATTTTAATAATTCTATAAACTAAAAAAATAATTGTTACAGTTATATTTTTTTAACCAATCAATTAATGTATTGACGAAAAATCTTATGCAATAGTTGAAGATTAAAATATTTTTATATAATTTTTTCAACATTAAAAGTGAAATACTATCATTTCTTATATATTTGTAAAAATTAAAATTGTGTTAATTTTCTAAACCCTAAGATTAAAATGAAAAAACTTTTACTTTCAATAGTATCAATTACCCTATTGAGCATCTCAAGTTATGCTCAAGAAAATGAAATTAAAGACGACGAATACAACAAATGGTCGATTGAATTTAATGTAGGACAAAGCAAAGGAATTAAACCTTACTCAGTAGGTTATTTTGCAAGTGATCCTAATAAAAATTGGGGTAGCATTGCTGTAAACCATTTTAGTGGAGGTCTACGTTATATGTTTAGTCCTAAATTCGGTTTAAAATTAGATGGAGCTTATGATAATTTAGAAAATTTCAAAAGCAGCAACAGTCTTGATTTCGAAATGCGTCATATTAGAGTTGGACTTCAAGGAGTTGTTAACGGAGCTAGATTGTTTGATATTCAAAATAACTTAGGTAGATTTGGATTTTTACTACATGGTGGTATTCAAGTGGCTTTCATGACACCTCAAATGGGTACTAATGAAGGTAAAACAGAACGTAATGGTGGAATTATGTTTGGAATTACTCCGGAATTCAGAATTACAAAAAACATTGCCTTTAATGCAGATTTTACTTTTAATTCGAATATCAGGCAACATTTTAATTGGGATGGTGCCTATTCAGACCCAAATAACAATTTAGCAGGAAGTTTATTTACTTCATCTGTTGGTTTATCAATTTCATTTGGATCAGAAAAAGTTCATGGTGATTTTGCTATAATAAGAGACAAAACAAGAAAAGAATTGGAGGCTCTTGAAGAACGAGTTGCAAAAATTGAAATAGATATGACGGATAGTGATAAGGATGGTGTTCCTGATTACTTGGATGTTGAACCAAATTCAATTACAGGAATTGCAGTGGACACTAAAGGCAGAATGATTGATCAAAATAGAAATGGTGTACCAGATGAATTAGAAAAATACTTAGAGCGTACTTATGCAACTAAAGATGCAATTACCGTAACCGACAAAGAAATGGTGACCAAATTTATTAACGATGGTTATGTGGCAACCTATTTTGATTTTGACAAACGCAAACCTACCAACGTTTCAACTGAAGGAATTGACTTCATGTTAACTTATTTAAGAAATAATCCAAGTGCTTCAATCGATATAATTGGTCATGCTGACGAAATTGGAAAAAGTCCATATAATGATAAGCTAGCAAAAGATAGAGCTGAAAATGTTAAACAAACACTAGTTAAAGCCGGAATTAATCCTTCAAGATTAAATGCTATTTCTGCGGGTGAAGACACAAGCGTTGATGCTTCTTCTGTTGAAGCAAGACGTTTAGTAAGACGTGTAACCTTCAGAGTAAAATAATTAACAATCAATTCTTAATAACTATAATCAAGCCTCTGTTTTTTAACAGAGGTTTTTTTATAATTTTAAAAGAAAAAAATGACAACTAGAGACTATTACATATCAGAAAACCGTGGCGAAACCTTGGGAATTGTAACAGAACAATCATCTGCTGAAGAACGTTTCCAGAATAGCACCATCAGACCGATTCTAAAATTGCAAAACGATTTACTTATTGCCGTTTTTAAAAATTATATTTCCAAACATAAAAATGACTTTTATACCTATTCGGTGGAAAAGAAATTACAGTTTATTGAAAATGCAATTCAAAAAGATATTAAGTTCAGAAACTCTCTTAAAGGAATTGTAATCGGATTATTTACTTTGGATGAATATTATGACTACATTCAAAATTCATCCAATCTAAACAAGAGAATGATGAATTTAGTAATTGAACGTTTAAAAAGCCAAGTGCAGCTTTTTGAATTGGAATAGAATTAATCCACTTTTTTCATAATTAGTTTCATTCCGTCCGGATTTGAAAGATAAAGTCTGTTGTTCTTTATTTCGTATCTTGTTG
>JAUXNR010000921.1 GCA_030682755.1 Flavobacterium sp. | reverse complement strand
ATGAAGGCAAAAAAGAAGCTATTGAAACTTTCATTCAAGACAGGCCTCTTTTTGCAGCAGGCAATAGTCGTGGTGATAAAGAAATGATAGAGTTTGGCAAAGACCTTAGAATGATAGTAAATCCGGATGAACACATTGCCGAAGGGCAAACTCAGAGTATTGCAGATTATGCAAAGGAGGAAGGTTGGATGATTATTAAAATTAATGACTCACCGTCAGATGATTTTCCTTCAATTTCTTCTAAGAATTATAGAATACGGCTAAATAAAACAAATAAAGTATCTCATATGGCTCATTAAAAAAGATTATAAGGATAAAAATATTTTATCAAATTTATTTTTTAATTTTCAAAATGTACGCAAAATGATTAATAATCAATTCCATAATAAGATGAAACATCCACGACAAAAATCTTTGACTCACAGGAGAATGATTATAATGGATGTTCTGCCGAAGGCATCCCTTCGGACATGTGGCCGAAACATAAAATTATAAACACATGAAAATGAAATTCTTACTGCTAATTTTAGCATTGTTTTATGTGAGCAGTCTAGCTCATGCTCAAGTAGTTTTACCGTCAGTTTTTTCTGACAATATGGTCTTGCAACGAAACACACCAATTCCTGTATGGGGAACTGCTAAAGCCAATGAAAAAATCGAAGTCCGTTTCAACTCACAAGTCAAAAAAACAAAAGCTGACAAAAATGGCAAATGGCAAGTTTATTTAGATAGTGAAAATGCAGGCGGGCCATTTAAGTTGATTATCAAAGGAAAAAACACCATTGAAATCAAAGACGTATTGGTTGGCGAAGTTTGGCTTTGTACCGGACAATCGAATATGGAGTGGTCAGTGGCGCAATCGGCTAATGCTAAATATGAAAAAGCATCGGCAAATAATCCTTTGATTCGTCACATAAAAATTGACAAAGAAATAAATACATTACCTCAAAATGATTTAAATTCAAGTAAAAGCTGGCAAGTTTGTGATTCATCCACTGTTGGAAATTTTACAGCTGCCGGATATTTTTTTGCAAAGAATATTT
>JAUXNR010000919.1 GCA_030682755.1 Flavobacterium sp. | reverse complement strand
AAATATTGCTACAGCCGAAGCCGCTAAATATTTAGTAGAAAACGGAGCCGATGCGGTGAAAGTAGGAATCGGACCCGGTTCAATTTGTACCACTCGTGTGGTTGCCGGAGTTGGTTTTCCACAATTTTCTGCGGTATTGGAAGTTGCCGCTGCGATCAAAGGAAGTGGCGTTCCCGTAATTGCGGATGGTGGAATTCGTTATACAGGTGATATTCCCAAAGCGATTGCTGCCGGAGCAGATTGTGTGATGTTAGGTTCATTGTTGGCAGGAACAAAAGAATCTCCTGGTGAGACTATTATTTTTGAAGGACGTAAGTTTAAATCGTACCGTGGAATGGGTTCAGTAGAAGCCATGCAAGAAGGTTCAAAAGACCGTTATTTTCAAGATGTGGAAGACGATGTGAAGAAATTAGTTCCGGAAGGAATTGTGGGTCGTGTTCCGTACAAAGGCGAATTAAACGAAAGCATGCAACAATTCATTGGCGGTTTAAGGGCCGGAATGGGGTATTGTGGTGCAAAAGATATTCCTACTTTACAAGAAACCGGACGTTTTGTTCGAATCACAGCTAGTGGTATTGGCGAAAGTCATCCGCACAACGTGACGATTACCAAAGAAGCTCCGAATTATTCGAGATAAGTTTATAAAACATAGTAACAAAGACGTCTTTTGTAAGGCGTCTTTTTTTATTTGGAATCTTTGATGATTTCTTTTTTGAGATAATCACTGTCCCAAGCGTGATCTGCCGCTTCAAAATTGGTAAACAAATCGTTTTTCAATATCTGTTCTTGCAGTTCAATTTGTTCTTGAACCGTTACCAAATACGCCATCTTATCATGACGTTTGGCAGCCAATTCTTTTATGGAAGCTTCATCATATTTGATAAAACGTTGCCCTTGTCGGGTTGCAGAATATTTGCGATGTCCCAATTGCGTTAACGCATCAACACCCAAATGAACTGCGGTATATAAAGTCTCCCGATAAATGTTTTCAACACCGTGGTCAATGAGTTCATAAGCATCAATTCTGTTTCGGGCTCGCGTAAGAATCTTAAGATTTGGAAAGTTTTTACGGATGGTTTCAACCACAGTTAAATTTACAGACGGATTATCAATGGCTGCAATAAAAAGTTTTGCGTCTTCTGCTCCGGCGGCTTTTAGTAATTCCAATCGGGTGGCATCGCCATAATATACTTTAAATCCCATTTTACGCAACAAGTCTACTCGTTCTGAATCATGGTCAAGAATGGTTGCTTTAACACCATTGGCTTTTAAGAGTCGTCCGATTGTACTGCCAAAATGACCAAAGCCGGCAATGATAACTTCATGTTGCTCTTCGATATCGTCTGCTTTTTTCTTTACTTTTTCTTTTACGCCAAAATAAGGATCAATCCATCTTTCGTTGAGTAACAATAAAAAAGGAGTGGAGAGCATGCTCAAGGCTATAATCGCTAATATTTGATTGGCCAATATATTCGGAATGATGTTCAATTGCATGGAAAAACTCATGATTACAAAACCAAATTCACCGGCTTGACTCAAACCAAAGGCAAATAAAAAGTTTTGATCGGATTGTTTTTTATAAAAGAGCCCAATTCCAAATAACACCAAAAATTTAATAACAGTTAATACAGCTCCAAAAACCAATATAAAAATCGGATTGTCAACAATCAATTGAAAGTTAATGGAAGCTCCAACTCCAATAAAAAACAAACCTAAAAGCAATCCTTTAAATGGAGCAATATCTCCTTCAAGTTCATGACGAAATTCTGAATTGGCCAAAACGACTCCGGCCATAAACGCTCCAAGAGCAGGACTTAATCCTACCAATTGCATCAAGTAAGAAACAGCAACCACCAATAACAAAGCGGAGGCGGTAAAAAGTTCCTGTAGTCGTGTTTTCGCTACCACATGCAAAAAGGGAACAAAAATATACCTTCCGGCAAAATATACGGCTAAAATGGCACCAATTACGATTAAGGTTTGAATCCAAGCCGCAAAATCAGATATGATGGATTGATTCAAATCTTCTAGCGGAATTGCAGTGTTTGCAGAAACCAACAGTGGAATTATCGCTAATATTGGAATAACGGCAATATCTTGAAACAACAAAACAGCAAAGGAAGCTCGTCCCATTGAGGTCTGCGATAAACCTTTTTCTTTTAATGTTTGAAGTACAATCGCCGTAGATGATAACGCTAATGCCATTGCAATAATTAACGAAACTTGCCACGACCAATCATAAAACAAAACGCCCAAAAGAAAGAGTAAAAAGGAGGTGCCAATTACTTGAAGAGAACCCATTCCGAGGATGAACTTTCGCATTTTCCAAAACTTATGCGGGTCAAGTTCTAATCCAATTAAAAACAACATCATAACAACACCAAATTCTGCAAAGTGCATGATGTCTTCGCCGCGTTGTCCAATTAATCCCAAGACAAAAGGACCAATGATGATTCCGGCAAAAAGATAACCTAATATGGAACTTAGGCCAATTTTTTTGGCAATGGGCACAAAAACCACAGCAGCAGTTAAGTAAATGATGGCTTGTATAAAAAATCCGTTATCCATGTTTAGTGTTTAGCTTGAATCCAATGATTTAAATAATGCAATTTTTTTGCCTCTGAATCAAATCCGTGTTGAGCGATGTAGTTCAATAAAGTATTGTACTGTTCACTCATTTTCATAGCCTCACTTTCAGACATTTTATGTGTTCCGTGAATCACAAAGGGTGGCAAATAATCCATTTTACAAACTCTGGCAGTTTGATTAAAGGGTTCTAATAATTCGGGAATGGTGTATCGGTCTTTTCCTTCGGCACAATAATTTTCCTGACTTCCACCGGTGGTAATGGTTTGAAAAATTATTTTATCTTTTAATGCGTTTCCTGATTTGCCATAAGCCCAATTGTATTCCAATACCAAATCAATCCATTGTTTTAACAGAGGAGGGCAACTGTACCAATACAAAGGATGGTGCCAGATGATGATGTCATGTTGCAACAACAACGCTTGTTCTCTTTGGATGTCAACATCAAATTCAGGATATTCTTCATACAAATCATGAAAAGTAATGCTTGACGATTTTGGTAAGTTGTCAACTAAAATCCTGTTTACTTGAGATTTCTCAAATAAAGGATGGGCAAATAAAATTAGTATATTTTGATGGGTCATAAATTCAGAATACAAGTTGCTTTTTCTCGCTTTTCAGACAAAACATTTTTGTCTTTCAGATTGAGACAAGGTACTAATATCCTGTTAAAAAACAAATAGTAATTCGTATTTAAATTGCTATTATATTCCTAAATAATTACTCGGTGAAATTGCAAGCAATTCTGTTTTAATGGCATCAGAAACTTCCAGTGTATGGATAAAATTATGAATGGCTTTTTTATCAATAGCTTCATTGGTTCGTGTTAAACCTTTCAAAGCTTCGTACGGATTAGGATAGCCTTCTCTTCGCAATATGGTTTGGATAGCTTCGGCAACAACAGCCCAGTTTTTCTCTAAATCTTCGGCAAATTTTGGTTCGTTAATCAGTAGTTTGTTTAACCCTTTTAAAGTAGCTTCAAAACCAATTAAAGTATGACCGATTGGCACACCAATATTTCTTAAAACCGTACTGTCTGTCAAATCTCTTTGAAGACGAGACAAAGGTAATTTGGCAGCTAAATGTTCAAAAATAGCATTAGCAATCCCTAAGTTTCCTTCAGAATTTTCAAAGTCAATTGGGTTAACTTTGTGCGGCATGGCACTTGACCCAATTTCTCCGGCTTTGATTTTTTGTTTGAAATAATCCATCGAAACATATGTCCAAATGTCTCTGTCTAAGTCGATTAATATAGTGTTGATGCGTTTTAAGGCATCAAAAAAAGCGGCAAAATGATCGTAATGTTCAATTTGTGTGGTGGGAAAGGAGTGGTGTAAACCTAAAGTGTCTTCTACAAATTCAGATCCGAATTTTTTCCAATCAGTGTTCGGATACGCCACGTGATGAGCATTATAATTTCCGGTGGCACCGCCAAATTTTGCAGCAAAAGGTGTATTGAACAACAATCGCATTTGTTCTTCTAAACGTTCTACAAATACACCAATTTCTTTACCCAGACGGGTAGGAGAGGCGGGTTGACCGTGTGTTCTGGCCAACATTGGTATGTTTGCCCATTCCTGACTTAAATCTTTTAATTTTGAAATGACACCAATCAATAACGGAAGATATACTTTTTCAAAAGCTTCTTTTGTTGAAAGCGGAATAGCCGTATTATTAATGTCTTGGGAAGTTAATCCGAAGTGAATGAATTCTTTATAAGCTTCTAAACCTAATTCATCAAACGCTTTTTTAATGAAATATTCAACCGCTTTGACATCATGGTTTGTTGTTTTTTCAATCTCTTTGATAGCAAGTGCATCTTCAGAAGTGAAATTTTTATAAAGGTTTCGTAACGATTCAAATTGTGTTGAAGGGACTTCTTTTAATTGAGGCAACGGAATTTGACACAACGAAATAAAATATTCAATTTCAATCAAAACCCTGTAGCGTATCAACGCTTCTTCTGAAAAGTATGGTGCAAGTGAAACTGTTTTAGAACGATATCTTCCGTCTATTGGAGATATGGCATTTAATTCGTTTAAAAATGTCATGTGTTGTGTGTTTTTTTGTAGTTGTGCAAAGATAGCTTTTAACTTCAAAAATTAAAAGTAAAAGTTTTTCGTATTTCTATTGTTTTGTTTAAAAAATGTAGTAGTATTGCAATTTAGAATTATTATAAATAAAGAAGTGTCATGAAACGTATTTTTCAAATTACAATTGTTGTTTTAAGCATTGCTTTGGGTTTGTTTTTTATCTATAAAGGTATCAACAAACACTTTTTATCTCCTTGTAAAGTGTATGGTCCGGAAAGCACGATTCCATTGGAATACCAACAGGTTATATCAGGGATGTGTAACTCAGGAATGTTAGTAGTAATTGGATTTTTTCAAGTGCTTTCAGGAATTCTTTTAATCATTCCAAGAACACGTTTGATTGGAGCAATCGTTTTATTGCCCATCATTTTCAATATCTTCTTGTTGCATTATTTCTTGGACAACAGACCTCACGAATTGGTTGAAACGGGAATTCCTT
>JAUXNR010000913.1 GCA_030682755.1 Flavobacterium sp. | reverse complement strand
CTACTTTCATGATTTTATTTATTATGGTTTGTGAATTTTCTAATTTCATCTAATTCGAAGGCATAGCCTATCCCAACATTAGCTGTCCTGCTTATTTCCGCACTTAAATGGTCAAATTGCGTTTGAATAATCTTAAAAGATTGTAATGTGTCAATTCCTGCAATCTGAATGCTTGCATGTTTTGAGGCAACTTCCAAAGCTTCAATATTTTTTTTAAAACTATCATTTAATTCTTCGAAACGTTTTGTAAAGCCAGTTTTCTTTAACGTAATTATACCAATTACTTTTCCAGTCTCACAATCTAGGAGAGGTCCACCTGAATTGCCATTATTCACACTTGCGTCTATTTGCAAATATTTTACACTTGTACTTGTCAAAGTGAATTTTGAAGACACAATAGCTGAATGAATTGAAAGATTTTTTGATGATAATGGATAACCTAGAAAAAAACAGGGCTGTCCTATGTTTATTTGAAGGTCAGTGTCTGCCAATACTAAAGAAGGAATGAAGTTATAATCATTATCACTAGCATTAAGTATAGCAAAGTCCCAGCTTGTTGGTGGCATAGCGTCAAGAAGAAGATCTTCAAATTGTTCTTTTTTGTATGTTTTAGTTAAAGTAGGAGTCACGCAATCCTTGTCTACAAAATTGATTTGAATTTCGTCAGCGTCTGAAGAATTATAGACATGACTATTGGTTATTATCTTACCATCGATTTTAAAGCCAGTTCCTCCACCGATGGTCTTTCCGGCTTTTAAGTGTCTGATTTTGCAGATTGATTGATAATTATATTTCCAAAATTGTCGTAAGTCCATATTGTTTAACAGTCTTTTAGTTGTTGCTTGTTACTCATTTACACCACATAAAACATGCAGCAAGCAAATCAATCTAGCTCGCTTGCTGCATGTTTTATGCGGTATATTTTTTTGAAAATTTTTTGCAGGGAAAATAATCATAAGCTTTTTTTGGTTCAGCCAAAATAGGCCATCATTTTTAAAATGCCAAATAAAAATGG
>JAUXNR010000910.1 GCA_030682755.1 Flavobacterium sp. | reverse complement strand
ATACTTTTAAGTTAGTACAATTAAAATAACAGCATTTTTATGACTAAAATTTTTCCAACCTCAATTCATTATTTTACAGGTATTCTACTGACTGTTCTTGGTGCTTTTTTGATACTTACCTCACTTTATGCGTTATTTTATGAAGATTTAAGTATTGAAACAATAATTGGGTCTTCGCTACTTCTACTTGTTGGATTATTTTGTTTTTGGATATTACTTGACACAAAATATAAAGTTGACAACACGCATGTTTACTATACTTCAGGGCCGATTAGGGGAAAAATTGAAATTGCTTCCATCAGAAAAATTGAATACCAAAAAGGATGGTACACTAAAAGTCTTTTAAAACCCGCTTTGGATTATAACGGTGTGTATCTCTATTATAATAAATTTGATGATCTTTATCTTTCTCCAAAAGACCGTGTAGAATTTGTTAACTTCTTGTTGACAATTAATCCTAATATTATGATAATGACCTAGTGTTACTCTATAAAAAAGTATAGCTTTGTGATACTAAAATAATACAAAACCCTTTCTCGGCATGCCAAATTTTAAAACAGCTGTCTTTTTATTACTGATATTACTTTTTCAATCTTGTAAAAAAGAAGAAGTTAAACCTCTTTTGGCTCATTCTATAGAAAAGAAAAAACACATTCATGACAGTTTGGTTTTAACTGTTCCTTATTCGTTACAACCCACTCAAATTTCTGAAGAATATATTGTTCGAAAAAAACTTGCTTTAGATAATTTTTATACCAAAACATTTGTTCCTGTTGACTTTAGCGGAAGTTTTTTGGTAGCCAAAAATGGTGTTATTCTTTATGAAAAATACCAAGGATTTGAAAGTTATGAAAAGAAAATTCCTATTACGTCAAATACATCTCTTCATGTTGCATCAATCAGTAAAGTGCTTACTGCAACAGCAATTCTAAAATTAGTCCAAGACAATCACATTCAATTGGATCAAACCGTTCAAAGTGTGTTGCCTGACTTTCCTTATGAAAAAACTACCATTAGAACTTTGTTAAATCACAGAAGTGGTTTGCAACATTATTCTCGTTTTCATCAAAGTATCAAAGGTTGGAATTCTAAAAAAGTATTGACAAATCAAGATGTTTTGGGTTATTTAAACCGATACAAACTTCCGTTACTTTTTAAGAATGATACAAAATTTAATTATTGCAACACCAATTATGCCATGCTTGCTTTGATTATCGAGAAAGTAACCGATAAAAGTTATTCAGAAGCAATGAAATCCTTGATTTTTGAGCCGTTGAACATGAACAAGACTTTTGTTTTTGATTACTTAAACCAAAAAAATGATGTGAGTCAATCGTACAAAAGCACCAAGTTAAATTATGGCTGGGACCAATTTGACGCCATTTATGGCGATAAAAATATTTATACCAATCCGAGAGATTTAGCCACATTTGATTTGGCTACTTATTCGCCTGAATTTTTACGAAAAGACCTTTGGGACGAGGCTTTGAAAGGTTATAGTTATGAGAAAAAAGGAATCAGAAACTACGGTTTAGGAATCAGAATGAATGAATGGGAAACGGGTCAACACCTACATTATCACAACGGTTGGTGGCATGGTAACACATCGTCTTATGTTACGATAAAAAAAGACACGGTAGTGATAATTGCTATTTCTAATAAATATACCCAAAAAACATATCAATCTGTAAAGCTCTCAACTTTATTTGGAGATTATCCTTATGAACTAGATGGCGAACTTATTGAACAATAATTATTTTACTAAATAAATTCCGTCTTCTTTAATCTCGATTTGTTTTTGTTTGTATAACATTCCCACAGCTTTTTTAAACGTCTTTTTGCTCATTTTCAAAACCGTTTTAATGTCTTCCGGGTGGCTGTTATCTGTTAATCTTAAAAATCCTCGGCTTGCTTTTAATTCATTTAAGATTTTTTGAGCATTGGGTTCAATGTTTTCAAAACCTTGTTTTTGTAATGAAACATCTATTTTTCCATCCGGACGAACCGATTTTATATACCCTGTTGCCTCATCACCGGGACGAAACTTTTCTTCATAAACCTCATCAGCATAAATCAAACCTTTGTGTTTTTTATTGATAATCACATTAATTCCCATATCGGTTTTATGCGAATAAATCAAGGATACTTCTTCGCCAACTTCATAGGTTGCAGGTTCTTGATTTAAAAACTGGTTGATTTTACTAGAGGCGACTAGTCTATTGGTTTTATCATCTAAATACAAATGCACCATATATCTTTTCCCAACTTCCATTTTTCGGGCTTGTTCTTGAAAAGGAGCGAAAATATCTTTTTCTAATCCCCAATCTAAAAATGCTCCAAATTGATTGATGTAATTCACCCGAAGAAATGCAAAATCATTAATTGTGATATAAGGTTGTAACGTTGTTGCTACCGGACGTTCCTCATGGTCAAGATAGACAAAAACGGTAATTTCATCACCAATTTCATAGGTTTTAGGCACATATTTGTTTGGCAGTAAAACATCGTTTTTACCATCTGATAAAAACAATCCTACTTGTGTGGCCCTATCTATTCGTAACGTATGAAAAGTTCCAATGGCTAACATATTCTCTGTTTTTTGGCAAAGATAGGTAATCTGGATGTAAATGCTAAATTGAACAGCTTTTAGGCTTCAAAAGAAACAGAAAAACTAACTCAACCATTTAAAATAATTTTTCAAGCATTTATCGTTTTCAAAAGTAGGTGTAAATATTTCCAGAATTTGAGGTGTATCCGAATCCGATAAAAAGGATTTCAGACTTTTATCTAAAGATGCAGCATCACTTGCAGTATAATAACCAAACGAATACATTTTTGCAATTGATTCAGCCGTTAAACAATGAGATGTTTCAAAATAGGTATGAAACGTGTCATTCTCCTGATGTCCCGGTAAAATTCTAAAAATACCACCGCCTCCATTATTGATTACAATGATTTTAAAATTTTTAGGAATGTAATTGTTCCACAACGCATTACTGTCATAAAAGAAACTCACATCTCCCGTAATGAGAACCGTTGGTTTTTGAGAAGCAACAGCAGCTCCAATTGCGGTTGAAGTACTTCCGTCAATTCCGCTGGTTCCTCGATTACAAAACACAGGAACAGATGAATTGAATTTGAATAATTGCGTATATCGAATGGCTGAACTATTAGAAACTTGAAGTTGAATTGTATCCGAAAAACAAGTGGACAATTGTTCAAAAACTTTCAAGTCACAAAAATCAATTGTATTCAAGTAGGTTTCATGTTTTGAAAGTCTCTCCTTCAAAATGGTTAAGAATTGATTTTGATAGCAACTGTCTTTGTAAATCACATACATCAAAAACTTCTCAAAAAACAATTGTGGTGTTGTTTTAAAATGATGCGACAAACAGCCAAAGGTATTATAAGCTCGAAGCGAATCAATATGCCAATGATGTTCCGGTTGGTAGTTTCTCAAAAAAGATTTGATGCGTTTTGAAACAATCATGCCTCCAAAAGTGACCAAAATATCCGGTTGAAATTCCTTAAAATCAGTATCCGAAAAAGGAGTAATCAATGTATCGATATGAGGAATAAAATTCGGATGATGCAGATTTGAAGTAGTTTCAGTCAAAACCACCACCGAAGGATCATTTGCCAAATGATTTATAATTTGTAATTCGATTGAATTTGGCGGCAAAGTTCCCACTAAAATCAATTTCTTTTTAGCCGTATTCCAAATGTTTGTCGCTGCAAAAATTTCTTCAAGAGAGCATATTTCTTCTTCTTTACTTAAAGGAACAATTAAAGCATCTACAGTTCTGGCATCAACCAATTCATATAACGGTTCTTCAAAAGGAACATTGATATGTGTTGGTCCAGATTTTAAAATGGCCGTATTAAAAGCTTCGTTAATTTTTATATCATTTTCTTCAGAAGCCATTTCCGTTAAATTGGCATTATACAAAGTGTGGTTTGCCAAAACATTCTCCTGTCTTATGGTTTGTCCGTCACCAATATCAACTTTATCCAACGGACGATCAGCAGATACCACAACAAGCGGAATCATGCTGTAAAAAGCTTCAGCCACAGCGGGATAAAAATTTAAAACCGCCGAACCCGAAGTACAAACCACCACAACCGGTTTGTTAATTTGTTGAGCAATTCCCAACGCAAAAAAAGCAGCACAACGCTCGTCTGCAATGCTGTAACACGTAAAAAACGGATTGTTTGTAAACCCAAGCGTAAGCGGAGCATTTCTGGATCCGGGAGAAATCACAATATGTTGTATACCTTTTGCTTCACAAATTTCAAGTAAGCTTTGAGCCAAAGGTATTTTTGGATATTTCATTAGTAAACAAATGGTATAAGAAAGAATAAAATAGTCACGTTAATATCTCACAAATTTAAACTTTAGTTAAATAAAAACACCTGCTACAACGTGTAAAGTTTTGTTATATTTGAACAACTTTTCAACATATGGCTATACAAATAAGACCTTACGCAACGACTGATGTTCCTGCAATTTTAGAAATCATCAATTTCAACATCCTTCATTCCACTTCATTGTATGATTATGAGCCGAGAACATTGGAAAAACAACTTCAAATTTTAGCTGAAAAAACAGCAAAAGGCTTTCCGGTTGTTGTGGCAGTTTTAAATGATAAAATTGCTGGATTTGGCATGTATGGTGAATTCCGTTTTAGAGATGCATATCGATTTACGGTTGAACATTCTGTTTATGTTTCTACTGATTTTAAAGGTAAAGGTGTTGGTAGTAAATTAATGCAACATTTAATTGAACATGCTAAAAACAAAAAACTACACACCATGATTGGTGTCGTTGATGCTGAAAATACTGAAAGTATTTATTTTCATGAAAAGTATGGTTTCAAAACTGTTGGCATTATCAAAGAATCAGGATTTAAATTTAACCGTTGGTTGGATTCGGTGATTATGCAATTAATTTTGGAATAGTATCTATAAATAAAGAACACAGATTAAAGAAATCTATAAAATTTTAAAAATTTATCTGATTTTTCTAATCTGTGTTCCAAACCAATTTGGTAAATATTAAGTTAGACTAACTCGCTAACCAATCCAGAATTTCATTATCCATTGGGCTTGTTCTTGGACTGATTACCTTTTCCAATTCGCCTTTTTCATTAATCAAGTATTTTTGAAAATTCCATTCTACTTCACTGTCTTGCAATCCGTTTTTTGATTTTTGCGTCAAAAATTGATAGATCGGAGCCATGTCATTTCCTTTGACAGAAATTTTGCTCATCATTGGAAAGGTTACTCCATAATTTTTTTGACAAAAAGCACCAATTTCTTCGTTTGTTCCCGGTTCTTGAGACATGAAATTATTTGCCGGAAATCCGATGATTACAAAATTCTTATCGCTGTATTTTTCATATAAAGCTTGTAAATCTTTATACTGAGGCGTTAATCCGCATTTTGAAGCAGTATTCACAATCAATACTTTTTTTCCTCGCAATGAAGCCATTTCAAATTCATTTCCTTCTAAATCTGTTACTTTAAACTGATATAAATTTTCTGAAGCCATAGTTTTTTCTGTTTTTGAAGTTGTTGTGGTTCTGTTATTCTGTGCCAGATTTTGACAGCTGATTAAAAAAACCAATCCGAATGCTAAGATTATTTTTTTCATACTTATTTTTTGTAATTTTTATTTTGCTTTTAAATGCTTTTTGTAATTCTTAAATGCGAAAATCCCCAGAATAAATACGACTACCACTGAAACATATACAAAATCTGGTGTCACTACTTTGTCTCCACTAGCATACGAATGCAATCCGGTTAAATAGAAATTCACCCCAAAATAGGTCATCATGATGGAATAAAACGCAATAATACTCGCAAAATTAAACGCAAACAAGCCTCTGAAAAACGGCACAAAACGCATGTGAATTACAAATGCATACACCATGATGCTTATCAAAGCCCACGTTTCTTTTGGGTCCCAACCCCAATAGCGACCCCAACTTTCGTTGGCCCATTGACCACCCAAGAAATTACCAATGGTTAGCATAACTAAACCAATGGTCAAAGCCATTTCATTGATATATGTGATTTCCTGAATGTTTAATTTCATTCTGACTTTATTATTCTCATTGGTAAGCAGCATTAAAAGCAACGCAACAATACCTAAAATCATGGCCAATGTAAATGGACCATAACTGGCAACGATAACGGCAACGTGAATCATTAACCAATAGGAATTCAGCACCGGTTGCAAATTTGCAATTGAAGGATCCATCCAATTCCAATGAGCAATCATCAAAATCATTGCCGTAACAAATGAAGCTGATGCAATTGTTAGTTTTGATTTTCTATCGAAAGCCAATCCAAAAAACATGGTAGCCCAAGCCACATAAATCATTGATTCATACGCAT
>JAUXNR010000906.1 GCA_030682755.1 Flavobacterium sp. | reverse complement strand
ACCAAGGTGAATCGATTTATTTGGATGGGAAAAACGGCTCAGGAAAAACCACATTATTACGTATTTTGGCAGGGTTTATACAAACCAATTCCAGTTCTATTTACATAAATGACGAACATTATAATAAAATAAACATTGACCAATACCGCTCTCAAATTGGATCCATTACAGAAGGTCAATCGTTATTTGAAGGTTCGATATTGGAAAACATCACATTCAAAAACCCATCTATTTCAACTGAAAAAATAAAATGGGTTTTAGATAAAGTAAAACTTACGACCGACATCAAAAAAATGCCGAAAGGTTTAGATGAACAAATTTTAACTGACGGAAAACAATTGCCATCCTCTTTAGGACAAAAAATTATCTTGGCTAGAGCCATTATTAATGATCCCCTAATATTGTTTTTAGAAAATCCTTTTGACAAAATGGATGATGACCAAGCCAAAGAAATCATAGATTTTATTCTATCAAAAGAAAACAATTGGACTGTAATTGTTACTTCTAAAAACGACTATTGGAAACAAAAATGTGACAGAATCATTACACTAGAAAAAGGAAAATTAATTTCTGATACCAAGTAATATGCTGAATATCTCTAAAAATAATATCAACGAAAAAGTAAATTTAACTCGATTTAAAACCATTCGCAAATTGGGTGAGAGACGTTATTTTAAAACTTTTAATAGACTGTTGCTTTGGTTTTTTATCGGAAGCTTTCTGTTTGTTTTACTTCCTTGGACGCAAAACATTCAAGGAACGGGTTTTGTTACTACTATTTCGCCGGAACAACGCCCGCAAACCATTCATACAGCCATTGCCGGAAGAATTGAAAAATGGTATGTAGCAGAAGGCCAGTATGTAAACAAAGGCGATACAATCTTATTTATTTCTGAGATAAAAGATGATTATTTTGACCCTAATTTGGTTGCTAATACTGAAAACCAAATGAAAGCCAAAATGCTATCAGAAGAATCATATGAAGGAAAAGCAAATTCCTTATCCAGTCAAATTGCCGCCATTGAACGCGAACGCATTTTAAAGTTGGAGCAAGCTCGAAACAAAATTGAACAATCACTTTTAAAAGTAAAAAGTGATAGTATGGATTTGGAAGCAGTGAAAACACAACTAAAAATTGCTAAAACCCAATTTAAACGTTCGGAAGATTTGAATAAAGAAGGTTTAAAACCAATGACTGATGTTGAAGACAAACGTTTGAAATTGCAAGATGCTGAAGCAAAAATCATCACACAACAAAACAAATTACTTACTTCTCGAAACGAATTAATCAATGCAAAAGTTGAAATTAATCGAATCACCGCTGAATATACCGATAAAATTTCGAAAGCTCAAAGTGAACGATTTACAGCATTAAGCAGTCAATTTGACACAGAAGCTCAAGTGAATAAATTGCAAAATCAGGTTACCAATTACAAAATGCGGAATGAACTTTATTATATCAAAGCTCCACAAAATGGTTATGTAAACCGTGCATTACAATCCGG
>JAUXNR010000905.1 GCA_030682755.1 Flavobacterium sp. | reverse complement strand
CAATATTTTTTTCCGATAGATGACTTTATAAGTGCCGATTTTGCCATAGTATTTGTGTTAGCTAAATTTTTAAAATTGCACACAAATTTACAGCTATTTAGAAATAACTACAACCTTTTCGTTGTAATTTAAAGTGATTTTAAAGAAGGATTAACAAGTGTTTATTTTAATTATGGTGTATTGCTTATAAAAGCGGGAAAAAAGTAAACAAATTTATTTTACAAAACTTGGAAGTAAGCCTCTTAACCCCATGTCTACAACATTTTCTCCTATTGCGGGCTCAAATTTACCATCAGCATTAATTTCGGTCCATTCAAAACTATTGTTTACAGACAATGATAAAGTCATTACAATATCTCTGGTTTCATTTCCTGTAATGATAAAATCATTGGCAAATTTTCCGGTTACCACACATGAACCTTGTGGAATTGGTGACGTTTGAAATAGTGGATTTGGAACTGTTGTTGCTCCTTCTGGAGCTTGTCCTGAGGTTGCAAAAGGCAAATTATTTAAAGCAAATGCCCAATATCCTTGACTTCTGTTTCCGTTTATAGGAAAAACATTATTGCCAATTGCATGGGCACCAATAAACGTGTTATATCCAACAAAACTGTCTAAAGTTCCTGAATACGTTGCTCCCTGATTCAGCACTTGAATGGTGCCGCTTTGGTATGCCAAAGAAACACGAATCCATTCATAAGTTCCAATCATTTGTGGCGTAATTGGAATTTTCAAAAAAACTTCATTTTGTCCAACAACAATAGCTTGACTAAAATCAATAGCTGTTGTCCCACCAAGATTTGTTTCTGGTGCATGGTATAAAATTTTTCCCTGCCCTAATAATGTCGATGCAGAAGTTGCCAATTCCAAATAATGAGCACTAATTTTTTTCATGTCAGGTGATTGAGCCGCATTTCCCGAAGGGATTGTTGATGGCTGACCTATATTGTTTAAACGTACCTGATTTGGGTCAAATTTAAATTTGATAATTAAACTTGGTTCTTCAGAAGTTGCGTCATCTGAACTGCAAGAAAAAAACACGAAAGAGAATACTATAATAATTAGTAGCCCTAAAAATTTACAATAAGTTGACATACTTAGTAGGTTTTGGTCACATCTTCATCAATAACGAGAATGAAGTCTGCTTTATTGTGGTTTTCTTTTTCAAGCTTGCCAATGTCTTTTTGTGTAACCGTTGAAATGGTTAAAAGTTTCAAATTTGGCTTTTCTTTCTTCAAATACCAATAAATACCTTCAAAATTATCACTGTGATACGTTCCATTATAATGGATAAAAACGGTTTGAGGCTTCAAGTTTTGTGAAATAAAATGAGCCATAGTAGCATCTTTTAT
>JAUXNR010000904.1 GCA_030682755.1 Flavobacterium sp. | reverse complement strand
AGCTAAGGTTTTAATGGCTTCACTGTCTTTGTTTTGAACTAATTGTGAATCTCTTAATTTTAATCCGAACCAAGCAACTGCAGCTGAAAATTTAAAATCATCGGATGAATTTTCAAGTGGAATCGATTTATTTTCAATTACCTGAACCATTTCGATACTTTTTTCGCCATCCGGTTTTTTGTATCGAAATTTGATAGTAGCCAATTCATTACCAAAAACGGTTGAAGAATTTTCTGTTTTAGAATATTTCAGTTCAATTGGTTCTTTAAAGAAGTCGCTTTTTACATTGGTAGGAATAATTTCATACAATGCCGTAACGGTGTGACCGCTTCCTAATTCGCCTGCATCAATCGCATCATTCACAAAATCTTCGTCTCTCAGTTTTCGGTTTTCATACCCAATTAATCGATAGGCCTGCACATGTTGCGGATTGAATTCAATTTGAATTTTCACATCTTTTGCAATCGCAAACATAGACCCTTTGAACTCTTTTCCTAAAAAGCGATTGGCTTCTTGAATGTTATCGATGTAGGCATAATTTCCGTTTCCCTTGTTGGCAATTGTTTCCATTTTGCTGTCTTTGTAATTGCCCATTCCGTATCCCAAACACGTTAGGAAAACACCGCTTTTTCTCTTTTCTTCAATTAAAGTTTGCATGTCTTTATCGGAGGAAGCACCTACATTAAAATCGCCGTCCGTTGCTAAAATCACTCGGTTGTTTCCGTTTTTGATAAAATTTTCTTGAGCAATTTTATACGCTAATTCGATTCCGGCACCACCTGCTGTGCTTCCTCCGGCTTGCAATTTTTCCAACGCATCGATGATGGTCTTTTTTTCATCACCTGAAGTGGGAGGTAAAACCAATCCGGCTGCTCCGGCATACACCACGATGGAAACTTTGTCTTTTTTACGAAGTTGTTCCACCAAAATTTTCATGGATTGTTTCAACAGCGGTAATCTGTTTTGTTCATTCATAGAGCCTGAGACATCAATTAAGAAAACTAAGTTAGAAGCTGGTAAATTATCCGTTGGAATGTTTTTGCCTTGCAAACCAATTTTCAATATTTTATGATTGCTGTTCCAGGCACAATCACTGTATTCGGTGTGAATGGAAAACGGATGTTCATTGGTTGGTTCAGTATAATTGTATTTAAAGAAATTAACCATTTCTTCCACCCGAACGGCATCTTTCGGAACAGTTTGTCCGTTATTGATAAAACGGCGAATATTGGTGTAGGACGCATTGTCCACATCAATCGAAAACGTAGAAAGCGGTGCTGTAGTCGGACTCTCAAAAGCGTTTTCTTCAAAGGATTCATACGATTCGTCTTGCGTTGGATCATTAACAGGCCATTGAATAGGAGCTTGTTGTTGAGCTTTTTCTAATTCTTTTAGTTTCTTTTTGAGTTGTCTTTTGGATAACTTTTCAACTTTTCCGTTTTTGGAAGTGATGACAATTACGCCATTGCTTCCTCTGCTTCCATAAAGGGAAGTGGCTGAAGCGTCTTTTAGAACCGATACTTCTTTGATATCATTCGGATTAAGCACTTGCATTTCTTTTTGAGCAATTGGTTTGCCGTCTAAAATTATTAAGGGGTCAATACCTGGTTTTATAGAAGCAGCTCCTCGTATTACCACTTGATTAATTGCTTCGGGTATGTTTCGGGCAATTATTTTCCCATTGCTTAAAGTATCATATACAATTCTAGGAATTAATTTTATTTTTCTAGTACTAAAATAATATTCCTCATCATTTTCTATTTTGATTT
>JAUXNR010000896.1 GCA_030682755.1 Flavobacterium sp. | reverse complement strand
AATAGATTAGTTTCATTTGATTTTCGTATTCCAAGCTGAGATAGCAAAGTCTTTGTTGGAATGCAGACAGGTCGATGGTTTACTGATACAACCAGAATTTAAACATTTTACAGTATATCTATATCTGGTAAAAGGGAGCCTTTCATTATAAATTCCACTTTCTTCTATAGCTGGAATATTTTTGCAAGATGGACATGGTTTGGGCGATAACATATAAACCTCCAGTTAATCATTAAGTCGCTTTATTTTATAGAATTTTTTAAGGATTTCCAGAGTGAATCGTTCCGCCTCTTTTCTGTTTTTGGAAAAGATTATTGGTATGTGGTAGCGTGTCATTATGGAAACAACTGTCCCAAAGAGAGAATTTGGGTGAATACCTATGGTCTGCTTGACTTTCGGCTTAATTCCGGCCTCAGTCTTATATGCCCGTTTTATCTCAACCCCGTCCATGAGGCTGGTTAGCTCACCTTCAACGATGATATAGCCTCTTTCAAGGCCTTGAAGTCTTAATAAACAATCCTTAAAACGTTCCCTGCCTGTAGTGATGCTCCCCAAAAAGTCACTTCCAGACTTTCTTTCTATGGCAATTACAGACTCAAAGCCCATAACAGAATAATCCCCAGTATCTAATTTCTTGGTAATTACCTTTTGTTCTTTAAACTTGAATGGGGCTTGTTCTCTGGTGTCAACTATTATGGTAAAATTATCCACTGGTTATTATCCTTTAACTAAACCAACAATATCATCAACACTTATTACATTGTAATATCCTTCAAGCCCATCAAGGGCAACTTTAACTTTAACACCTACCTGTTTATCTTTAATCCAATTGATTTTACAGACACCTTTTTTAGTTAAAACAGTATCATCTTTTTTATAACCAGAATCAAGATTAAAGCCTAATTGCATTCTTTTTTCTCCTTAAATCACCATCCGGTAATCTACCCACGCTTCCTGTTGTGACCCCAACACAGAGCAGGAAAATTTGTTACCGGATGGTGGTGTAAAAAGAAAATTAACTTTCCAATATTATTTTTTCTATATTTTTGCCAGTTAATTCATTCTTTAATGGAAAAAAATCTTTTGATTGTATTGTATTTGATTTCAAAAAATCATAAATAGCATCCGCAAACTTATCTGGATTAATAAAATATTCTAATATATTAATAGTGTAGTCATCTATTGTATCTTCCTTGTCATATAAATATCCTCCAAAATCATAAAACCATCCCTGTTGAGTCGACCACTCCCAAAGTTTTCCAAACCATTTCCAGGGAGAATTTTCTATTGTAAATGATACGGCTGGAGAATATTTTTCTCCCATTGCTTCTGTTAGAAATTTATTCCTTTCAGTATTCATTCAGGTTCTCCATCCATTAATTTCCAAAAATTCCAATCATCAGTATATCTTTTAGTGGTTCCGTCTAATTCTTTCAAATTATTCAACCAAGCCTTAGAATGTATTTGGTCAGGTGTTAAAATATGTGCATATTCATGTTTAAGGGTATGGCTCGGTTTCGTCACTTTCAAAGTGTATGAACCGTCCTTATTCCTTATTTTATCATACTTGCCTAACAGATTCAAGCCCCCTAAACAGATAAGGCCAAAACAGAAAGAATCGGTACAGTTGTGAGCATGACCAAAAATCAATAATCCATCTTTTGTATAATTAACTTTTTTATTATCATAACCACAAAGTTTAATAGCAATAGTACATCCCCAACCTTTTGGCGGGACAATCTTTCTTATTTTCATTTATTCCATCCATTTTAAACAATTTTTAGTTTCGCATTGTGCATGGATATGATTGTATGAATTTACTCCAA
>JAUXNR010000891.1 GCA_030682755.1 Flavobacterium sp. | reverse complement strand
CAGTTGCAAAAGATATACTTCCATTAGTTACTGACCAATGCTCCCAACTGCCTCCAACTCCGGTTGACCAATCATTCAAATCCAAATAATTTGTTCCCGTCATTGTACCGGGAACTTTATAGACTTTTAGGGCTTGACCATTATTATTCCAAGTTAACGGACTACCGGACACACATGTTTCAGGCACAAAAGTACTTGTGCAGTTGGTTTGTAAAAAATAAGCGAACTCCTGATATTGTGGGTATTCTCCAAAAACATAGGCTTTACCATCTTCAGCAATACAAACTGAAACATATTCGTTTGAAGCAATTCCAAGACTTCTAATATTTTCATCTTTGGCAATTCTCGCCATAAATGCCGTTTGCCTACCTCTTCGATCCGGATTGTCATAATGTGAGTCTGTAATCACATTTTGTAAAAAAGGAATGCTTAAAAAATCATTGCTTCCCAGAGTTATATTAGAATTATACGGATTACTTAAAGCTTGAGGAGAAGTAACTGAGCCAAACAAAGCACTATAATAATGTGAACCTAAAATTGCCATTCCGGCACTGGTCCCGCCAATGGGTGCATTTTTTACATTTACATGATAATTCAGTAAATCTTCCAGAGCATTATCTTTAAAATAATTCACATAATTGGCTTGATTTCCACCTGCAAACCAAATCAATTCTGCATTGGCAACTTTATCTAAAACATACGGATGTATTGCACCCGCCACTGAGGTAATTACTAAGGTTTCTACAGAATTAACCGCAACTCCCAATTGAGAATAAAAGTAATTATTATATCCGTTACTTCCTGAACTTCGTATAACTACAACATCTCCCCCATTGGCTTTTTGCAACAACCACTTCATGGCTTCATCATTTTCAGTGGCACCTCCCATCAAACAAACACCAAAAGTTGGCGTGGTTACAACATTTGTTGTGTTACCCGTAAAATAACTGGTATATCCTTGAGCTAAAAGCATCATGGGCATAAACAAAAAAGCAAGTAATGTTTTATTCATACTGTTGTTTTTAATTTTTATCCTCCAATAAAGGTACAAATCGGAACGCACCAAATTCATGTTTTACAAATTTAGTTTCTGATTCTCTAATCAATAATGTCATAACCTGTTCTTTTTCTCCCAATGGAATGACTAATCGTCCTCCAATTTTTAATTGAGCCATTAACGGTTTTGGAATGATTGGTGCTCCTGCTGTTACTATAATACTGTCATAAGGAGCATAACTTGGTAAGCCTTTATAACCATCACCAAAAGATAAATGTTTGGGTCTTATTCCTAATTTTGGCAACAACAATGACGTTGTTTTAAAAAGTTCATTTTGTCTTTCAATGGAAAATACTTTTGCACCCATCGTACATAAAACTGCTGTTTGATAACCGGAACCTGTCCCGATTTCTAAAATCTTATGCTCTTTTTTAACCTCTAACAATTGCGATTGAAAAGCAACGGTATAAGGCTGCGAAATGGTCTGACCGGCTCCAATTGGAAATGCTTTGTCCTGATAGGCATATTGTTCAAAACCGGAATCTAAAAACAAATGTCTTGGGATTTTATTAATAGCATCCAACACATTTGTATCGGTAATCCCTTTTTCTTTTAAATGTTTTACCAATTGATTGCGAAGTCCTTGATGCTTGGAAGTATCTTTCACTTGAGATTTTGTTTGTTTGGGTAAAAATAAACCTAAAAAAACCAATTTCCAAATTCCAAATTCTAAATAAGCCTTGTTATATTTCATTGTAAATTCTCATTTTATTACTATTTTTGATAAAATTTACTTTTATGCTAAAAATTGGCGTTTTAGGTGCCGGTCACCTTGGAAAAATACACTTACGATTACTCAATCAATCTACAAAATACGAATTAGTTGGCTTTTATGATGAAAACCAGGATAACGGAGCAAAAATTGCAGCCGAATTTGGTTATAAACAATTTGACACGATTGCCAAATTGATTCATGCTGTTGATGTGATTGATATAGTTACTCCCACCCTTTCGCATTATAAATGTGCCAAAGTTTCAATTAAATCAGGCAAACATGTTTTTATTGAAAAACCGATTTCAACTACTGTTGAAGAAGCCGAAGAAATTATTGCGTTAGCCAAAGAATTCAACGTTAAAGGTCAAGTGGGTCACGTAGAACGATTCAATCCGGCTTTCATTGCAGTAAAAAATCAAATTGATAATCCGATGTTTATTGAAACGCATCGCTTGGCGGAATTTAATCCGCGAGGCACCGATGTTCCCGTTGTTTTAGACTTAATGATTCATGATATTGATGCCATTTTGAGTGTGGTAAAATCAAAAGTAAAAGCCGTTCATGCCAGTGGCGTTTCAGTTTTGAGTCAGTCGCCCGACATTGCCAATGCAAGAATAGAGTTTGAAAATGGCTGTGTTGCTAATGTGACTTCAAGTCGAATTTCAATGAAAAATATGCGAAAATCACGTTTCTTTCAAAAAGATGCTTACATCTCTGTGGATTATTTAGACAAAGTGTGTGAAGTGGTAAAAATGAAAGACGCACCGGAAACTCCGGGTGATTTTGATATGATTTTGCAAAATGCTGAAGGAATAAAAAAACAAATTTATTTTGATAATCCTGAGGTTTCTCTGAACAATGCTATTTTGGATGAATTGGAAACTTTTGCCGATGCGATAAACAATAATTCTACTCCTGTTGTAACGTTGGAAGACGGAACTGAGGCATTGCGAGTGGCTTATATGATTATTGATTCGATGGAAGAAAAATAAAAAACATTATAACTATTAAATTTTAAACCAGTAAGAAATTAAGTTTCATTAAGTCTTAATGTCACTTAATTTCTTAATGGTTTGAAAATCAAACAAACAAAACAAATAGAATGAAAACAATCGCAGTAATCGGAGCTGGAACTATGGGTAACGGAATTGCCCACACGTTTGCTCAAAGCGGATTTACCGTAAAATTAATTGATGTTTCCGAAAAATCATTGGAAAAAGGAATGGCAACCATTGCTTCCAACTTAGATAGAATGGTGACTAAAGGAACAATATCTGAAGATGATAAACACAAAACCATTTCAAATATTATCACTTACACCGACATCAAAGATGGTGTAGTTGGAACCGATTTAGTGGTGGAAGCCGCTACTGAAAATGTAGGTTTAAAGATGAATATTTTCAAACAACTGAGTGAAATTTGTGATCATAATGTGATTT
>JAUXNR010000878.1 GCA_030682755.1 Flavobacterium sp. | reverse complement strand
TAATACTCAAGCAAATTCTTCAATTCCTTTATCTTTGCTCATCAATTATGAGGTATTTTATTCATTTGGCATATAACGGAAGTAGCTACCACGGGTGGCAATCTCAACCCAATGCTGTATCGGTTCAGGAAACTCTAGAAAAAGCACTTTCATTGTTGCTCAAAACACCTATTGAAATTGTTGGTGCCGGAAGAACTGATGCCGGAGTTCATGCAAAAGAAATGTACGCTCATTTTGATTATGATACCCTTCTTGACAGCAACTATTGGGTTCAAAAATTGAATTCATACCTACCCAAATCTATTGTGTTTTACAACATCATTTTGGTTTCAGACGATGCTCATGCAAGATTTGACGCTATTTCAAGAACTTATGAATACCACATGCATTCCTTTAAAGATGCTTTTTTAAACGAAATGAGTTGGTATTACGGAAATTCGTTGGATTTAGAAAAGATGAATGCTGCGGCCGCAATATTACTAAACCACACCGATTTTGAATGTTTCTCTAAATCAAACACTGACGTATTTACATATAATTGTAAAATCACAAAAGCCATTTGGACAAAAAATGGCAATCACTTTGTTTTTACGATAACCGCAGACAGATTTCTTCGCAATATGGTTAGAGCCATCGTTGGAACACTTGTAAATATTGGAGTAGGCAAAATTGGAGTAGAAGATTTGCAAACCATTCTTGAAAGTAAAAACCGTAGCAAGGCGGGCTTCTCTGCTCCAGCTCATGGTCTTTATTTAACCCAAATTGAATATCCCTATATCCCAAAGTCCAATTAATTTATGAAAGCATTTGATACTTCATTATTTAAACGCATTTTGGAATATTCCAAACCCTACCAATGGCGGTTTAACAGCGTGGTGGTTTGGGCAATTTCTCTTTCAATTTTTGCAGCACTTCGTCCCTATTTATTAAAGGAAACTGTTGACAATTATATTCAGTCAAAAGATGCTACCGGTTTGCTGTTCTATATTTCCCTAATGGGAATTGTTTTACTATTTGAGGTGCTTTCACAATTTTATTTTGTGTATTGGGCCAATTGGTTAGGACAAGACATTGTTCGAGATATCAGAACAAAATTATTTAATCATATCGTTAAGTTCAAAATGTCTTATTTTGACCACTCTCCTGTTGGTCAATTGGTCACTCGTTCCGTTTCAGACATGGAAGCAATTGCACGCATTTTCAGTCAAGGTTTATTCATGATTATAAGTGACGTATTGAAAATGATTGTGGTTTTAATTTTCATGTTATACATGAACTGGAAACTTTCTATGATTGTGATTCTTGCCATGCCATTATTGGTATATGCAACACGAATTTTTCAAATAAAAATGAAAGGAGCATTTGAAGAAGTGCGAACGCAAGTGGCCAATTTAAACACTTTTGTTCAAGAACGTGTTACCGGTATGAAAATCGTGCAATTGTTTTCAAGAGAAAAAATTGAATATGAAAAGTTTAAAATAATCAATGACAAACACAACAAGGCTTGGATTAAAACGGTTTGGTATAACTCGATATTCTTTCCTATAGCAGATATTATATCTTCGTTTACACTAGGACTAATTGTTTGGTACGGAGGTTTAGCAATGATTGGTGGTGATTCTCAAACAACTTTTGGTGATTTATTTACCTATACCATGTTAATCAGTATGTTGTTTAACCCACTGCGTCAAATTGCTGATAAATTCAATGAATTGCAGATGGGAATGATTGCTGCAAACAGAGTTTTTGCCATTTTAGACACCTCAAAAGAACTTCAGGAAGAAGGAAGTCAAATGGCTCCAAAATTCAATGGAAACATACAATTTGATAATGTACATTTTGGATATACCGATAATGAAAAAGTTTTAAAAGGAATATCACTTGAGGTTAATGAAGGACAAACCATTGCCATTGTTGGTGCTACAGGAGCCGGAAAATCAACAATTATAAATTTATTAAATCGCTTTTATGATATTGATGAAGGCAGTATAAAAATTGATGGCTATAACATAAATACGTTTGAATTAACTTCGTTACGCAAACAAATTGCAGTGGTTTTACAAGATGTCTTTTTGTTTGCAGATACCATTTATAACAACATCACGTTATACAATCCGGAGATTACAAAAGAAGATGTTATTGAAGCAGCAAAAAAAATTGGTGTTCATGAATTTATCATGAGTTTACCAAACGGCTATGATTATAATGTAAAAGAACGCGGGGTGATGCTTTCTTCCGGACAGCGGCAACTTATCGCTTTTTTACGAGCTTACATGAGTGAACCCAGTATTTTAATTTTAGACGAAGCTACCTCATCAATTGACACCTATTCTGAAGAGTTAATTCAAAAAGCAACTGAAAAAATTACAAAAGGAAGAACCTCAATAATTATAGCTCACCGATTAGCCACCGTGATAAATGCCGATAAAATTATTGTAATGGATGCCGGAATGATTGTAGAACAAGGCTCCCATTTTGAGTTAATTCAAAAAACGGAAGGATATTATAAAAATTTATATGATTCACAATTTGTAGTGGAGCAATAATTCCGTTCAAATTCAAAGTTGCGAAGTATTATTTCCAACATCTTATTTCCGTCTAAAAATAACCTTCGAAACTTTTTAAAAACATAATTAATCCTTAATTTCGCAATCTGATAATTAGCAAAAAAATAAAATATGAACTACGATATTATAGTTTTAGGTAGTGGTCCTGGTGGTTATGTAACCGCAATTCGTGCCTCACAATTGGGCTTTAAAGTAGCCGTTGTTGAAAAAGAAAATTTGGGTGGTGTTTGTTTAAATTGGGGTTGTATTCCAACAAAAGCACTTTTAAAATCTGCTCAGGTTTTTGAATACCTAAAACATGCTTCAGATTATGGATTAACCGTTAAGGAATTTGATAAAGATTTTGGAGCTGTTATCAACCGTAGCCGTAATATTGCAGACGGAATGAGTAAAGGCGTTCAGTTTTTGATGAAAAAAAATAAAATTGATGTCATTGAAGGTTTTGGTAAAATAAAACCGGGTAAAAAAGTTGATGTAACTGCTGCCGATGGTAAAGTGACCGAAATCAGTGCCAGCCACATAATTATTGCAACGGGAGCTCGTTCAAGAGAATTGCCAAACTTGCCACAAGACGGTAAAAAAGTTATTGGATACCGTCAAGCAATGACTTTGCCAACACAACCAAAAAAAATGATTGTAGTGGGTTCAGGTGCAATTGGGGTTGAATTTGCAAGTTTTTATAATGCAATGGGAACAGAAGTTACTATTGTTGAATTCATGCCAAATGTTGTTCCGGTTGAAGATGAAGATATTTCAAAACAATTTGAACGCTCGTTGAAAAAATCAGGAATTACTGTAATGACGAATTCTTCTGTTGAAAAAATTGACACTTCAGGAAATGGCGTAAAAGCTTTCGTAAAAACAGCAAAAGGTGAAGAAATTCTTGAAGCAGATATTTTATTGTCGGCTGTTGGAATCAAAACAAACATTGAAAACATTGGACTGGAAGAAGTTGGAATTGCAACTGATCGCGATAAAATCTTAGTAAATGATTATTACCAAACCAACATACCGGGTTATTATGCCATTGGTGATGTAACACCGGGGCAAGCTTTGGCTCACGTTGCTTCTGCTGAAGGAATCTTGTGTGTTGAAAAAATTAAAGGCCTTCATGTTGAACCAATTGACTACGGAAATGTTCCGGGTTGTACGTATGCTACACCTGAAATTGCCTCTGTGGGTTTAACCGAAAAACAAGCCAAAGAAAAAGGATATGAATTAAAAGTTGGAAAATTCCCTTTCAGTGCATCCGGAAAAGCAAAAGCTTCTGGAACACCTGATGGTTTTGTAAAAGTAATTTTTGATGCAAAATATGGCGAATGGTTGGGATGCCATATGATTGGTGCCGGAGTAACCGACATGATTGCAGAAGCAGTTGTAGCTCGTAAATTAGAAACTACCGGTCATGAAATTTTAAAAGCCATTCACCCACATCCAACAATGAGTGAGGCGGTAATGGAAGCCGTTGCCGATGCTTATGGAGAAGTGATTCACCTTTAAAATATATAGCTTACCATTAAAAAGCTGTCTTTTTCAAGACAGCTTTTTTTGTGTTAAATAAGTTGTAATTCCTTTTAACATTTACAATAACTTTAATACTTCTGTCGTTCGTGATTTCTTATCTTGCAATCATAAAAAGAAAACCAATACATGAGCACAATTAAAATACTTTGGGTAGACGATGAAATTGATTTACTTAAACCTCATATTCTCTTTCTCGAATCTAAAAATTATAACGTAACCACTTGTAACAATGGTCGTGATGCTATTGATATTTTTGAAAATGACAATTTTGATATTGTTTTTTTAGATGAAAATATGCCCGGAATGAGTGGTTTAGAAACCCTTTCTGAAATGAAAGAAATCAAATCATCCATTCCCATGATTATGATTACAAAAAGTGAAGAAGAATATATTATGGAAGAAGCAATTGGTTCAAAAATTGCCGATTACCTTATAAAACCTGTTAATCCAAATCAAATTCTGTTAAGTTTAAAAAAGAACTTAGATCACTCCCGTTTGATAACCGAAAAAACAACTTTAGATTATCAAAAGGAATTTCGAAAAATTGCTATGGATATGGCTATGGTCAATTCCTTTGAAGATTGGGCTGATTTATACAAACGCCTCCTTTTTTGGGAATTGGAATTAGAAAATATTGAAGACCAAGGTTTAATTTCCATATTAGAATCTCAAAAAACGGAAGCCAACATGCAATTTGGCAAATTCATTGAAAAAAATTATGAAGATTGGTTTGATGAAAAAGCGGATAAGCCGGTTTTATCACATAAATTATTCAGAGAATATGTGGTTCCTGAAATAGTCAAAAAAGACAAACCTATTTTATTTGTTGTGATAGACAACCTTCGTTATGACCAATGGAAAGCATTTGAAAGCGTTATAAACAATCATTATAAACTGGAAAAAGAATATGCTTATTATGCCATGTTACCAACCGCAACTCAATATGCGAGAAATGCAATTTTTTCAGGTTTAACACCGCTTGAAATGGAAAAACAGTTTCCACAATATTGGAAAAACGATGTGGAAGACGGCGGAAAAAATCTCTTTGAAGGCGAATTTCTTGATGCTCAATTAAAACGGTTGGGATTACATATCAAAAGTGAATATTATAAAATCACAAATTTCAGAGATGGTAAAAAATTGGTAGACAATTTTAAAGGACTCAAAAACAATGACCTTACCACTATTGTTTATAATTTTGTAGACATGCTTTCACATGCTAAAACAGAAATGGAAGTAGTAAAAGAATTAGCATCAAATGATAAAGCGTATCGTTCATTAACTTTAAGTTGGTTCAAAAACTCTCCCCTGCTTGAAATGATTCAAATGGCACAACAAATGGGTTTCAAATTAATTCTAACTACAGATCACGGAACCATAAATGTAAAAAATCCTTCAAAAGTAATTGGAGATAAAAACACAAGTTTAAACCTTCGCTATAAAACCGGAAGAAGTTTAACTTATGAAGATAAAGATGTTTTTGTTATAAAAGACCCTAAAAAAGTGGGATTGCCTACCATAAATATGAGTAGTTCGTTTATTTTTGCCAAAAATGATTTGTTTCTGGCTTATGTAAATAATTACAACCATTATGTGAGTTATTATAGAAATTCGTATCAACATGGTGGTATTTCTTTAGAAGAAATGATCGTACCCTTTTTAGTATTTAATCCAAAATAACAGCAAAAGAATAGGAACTTTTACGAATGGAATATATTTTTAATTTAGCACAAATTCAAGAAATTGCTCAAGCCGTTTTAAACGAAAAACCCGAAAAAGTGATTCTTTTTAATGGCGAAATGGGTGCCGGAAAAACAACTTTCATCAAGGCACTTTCAAAAGCACTTGGCGTTAACAAAGCAACATCAAGTCCTACGTTTTCTTTAGTTAATGAATATGAAGCAACCAACGGATTTGTTTATCATTTTGATGTATATCGACTGAAAAATGAAAAGGAAGCTTTTGATTTTGGTATTGAAGATTATTTATATTCCGGAAATTGGTGTTTCATTGAATGGG
>JAUXNR010000876.1 GCA_030682755.1 Flavobacterium sp. | reverse complement strand
AGAATTCAAAACAATAAAGGGCCACTTGGAAAATGGGCATCACAAGCTGAAGGCTATTATGTATTCCCAAAATTAGAAGGTGAGTTAGGACCACGAATGACATTTCACGGGAAAAGTATTTTGAATTGGAGTTTGAACGATTATTTAGGCTTAGCCAATCATCCCGAAGTGAGAAAAGCAGATACAGATGCTTCAATTCAATACGGAGCCGCTTATCCGATGGGAGCCAGAATGATGAGTGGTCATACAGATGCTCATGAGCAATTAGAGAAGGAGTTGGCTGCTTTTGTAATGAAAGAGTCGGCTTATTTACTAAATTTTGGTTATCAAGGTATCATGTCAACGATTGACGCATTAGTGACTAAGAATGATATTATCGTTTATGATGTGGATGCACATGCGTGTATTATTGACGGAGTTCGTTTACACATGGGTAAGCGTTTTACTTACCGTCATAATGATTTAGAAAGCATGGAAAAAAACCTTCAACGTGCCACTAAAATGGCCGAAGAAACAGGAGGAGGTATTTTGTTCATCACAGAAGGTGTATTTGGAATGCGAGGGCAACAAGGTAAATTGAAAGAGATTGTTGCCATGAAAGAAAAATACAATTTCCGTTTGTTGGTTGATGATGCTCATGGATTTGGTACACTAGGTAAAACAGGAGCCGGAGCAGGTGAGGAGCAAGGTTGTCAAGATGGTATTGATGTTTATTTTTCAACATTTGCAAAGTCAATGGCCAGTATTGGGGCTTTCATTGCCGCAGATAAAGACATTATTGATTATTTAAAATATAATTTGCGTTCGCAAATGTTTGCAAAAGCATTGCCAATGATTCAAACGGTTGGGGCTTTAAAACGTCTGGAATTGCTACGCAATCATCCGGAATTAAAGGATAAATTGTGGGAAAATGTAAATGCTTTACAAAACGGTTTAAAAGAAAAAGGATTTAATATTGGTGATACCAATACTTGTGTAACCCCGGTATATCTTGAAGGCAGTATTCCGGAAGCTATGGTTATGGTTAATGATTT
>JAUXNR010000873.1 GCA_030682755.1 Flavobacterium sp. | reverse complement strand
AAACGGATTTAATTCTCGATGTAAATCCTGAAAATGAATATGGAAATCTACCACCTATTCCTCAAAAACAACGATTTCAATTAAATTCTGCCGAAGCTGTTTTAGAATTCACCCAAAACGGCAAAATAAACCACTACAAATTCACTAACGTGACCGAAAAGTCAAATAAATAGTTAATTTTGTTGATTGCAAAATAAATTCATCAGCCACTTTGGGACTTTACAAATCACTTTTTAAACAAACTGCCATTTATGGGTTAGCCACTGTGCTTCCCAGAATGTTGAGTTTTTTATTGGTGCGTTTGTATACCGATGTTTTAGATACGGCAGCTTATGGTGAGGTTTCCATCATTTTTTCGTGGATGGTATTTTTTAATGTCGTTTTAGCTTACGGAATGGAAACCGCATTTTTTAGGTTTTATAATACCCACGAAGATAAAAAAGCAGTAATCGGAACATCAACAATTTCGATATTTTGGTCCTCAATTCTTTTCTTGGTAGCTTTTATGTTGTTCAGAAATACCATTGCAAAATTGTCAGGAATTGATGTAGAATTCATAACCTATACCATTTGGATCTTGGTATTAGATGCGTTGGTAATCATTCCTTTTTCTAAACTGAGAGCATACCAACGCCCATTTATTTATGCCATAATTAAAATTGGAAATGTACTTGTAAATCTTGGACTGAATATTTTTTTCCTGCTCTTTTTACCAAAGATTGCAGCAACAAATCCCGATAGTTTTTTAGCGAGTATTTATATTGAAAACTTTCAAATAGGCTATATTTTTGTAGCGAATATAATTGCCAGTTTACTTACGTTACTTGTTCTTATTCCCAATTATCTGCATATTCAATGGCATTTTGACACACAATTGTGGAAGAAAATGCTTCGATATGGATTCCCCATTTTAATTGCAGGTTTAGCTTTTGCCATTAACGAACATTTTGATAAAATTCTTTTAAAGTTTCTAAATGTCAGCAAATCAGAAATTGGAGCTTATGCGGCTTGTTATAAAATAGGTTTGTTTATGGTCTTGTTCAGAACGGCTTACACTCTAGGAATTGAGCCCTTCTTTTTTAGTTATGCAAAAAACGAAAATGCTCCTAAAGCATATGCCGATGTAACCAAGTATTTTGTAATTTTTGGTTCGTTGATTTCATTAACGGTTATTGTTTTTGCCGACATTATAAAAGTTTTACTTATTCCTAACAGTGAGTATTGGTCGGCCATGAAAGTGGTTCCATTAATTGTTTTGGCCAATTTCTTTTTGGGAATTTACACCAATCTTTCCGTATGGTACAAGTTGACCGACAGAACCAAAATGGGAGCCTACATTTCAATTGTTGGAGCGATAGTAACTTTAGTTTTAAACTTCATTCTAATCAAATATTTAAGCTATGTTGGCTCTGCAATTGCTACGATTGCAGCATATGGTTCCATGATGTTAATCTCTTATGTTCTTGGAAATAGATACTATCCAATTCCATATGACATGAAAAAAATTGGAGGCTATTTAGGTTTGTCAATTCTTTTTTCCGCCATTTATTTTTATGGTTTCAGAGAAAATTATTTTGTTGGTTTAGGAGTGCTACTCGTTTTTGTTTATTTTGTGTATCGAAATGAAAAAAATGTGCTTTTAGGAGTACTTAAAAGGAAATAAAAACCTCATTTATATAGCTGATTTTTATCCATCAAACTACATAAACAAGGTTTTAAAAAATTTTACTTCTTCAACACATCTTTAATCCCATTTAAACCATCTGAAAATTCAGAAAGTAACGCGATTACTTGTGCCATCCGATCATCGCCACCAACCCCTTTTAAAAGTTTATTTTTCATAAAAGTGGTTTTAATTTCTTCCCAACGATTTTGCTCTTCTTGGGTTTGAATTTCCATCAACTCTTTTAGCTTTAGCAAATTCGCTTCGGCTCCGGTTGTTAGGGTTTGCGATTCATTTTGATAATGATTCAGAACAATGTTTTCTACTTCTTTCTCGGTTAAAATAGGTTGAATTTTTGAAACCAATTTGTTCATATCACGATACGAACCTTGTAATTTAAAGTTAGGTTCATTGCGATAATCATCAGCCATGGCAGCCGATTTTATATAAAGAGCGTTTGCTTTTAAAATCGTTGTTCTTACTTGAATAATTTTTACTAAAACCTGTTTAAAATCTTCCATTTCTTGCGAAGAGAAGTTTCCTTCTAAATCATAATTACTATCGTTTTGTCGAATAGCATCATACAATTTATATAAGTTCTGATAGGATGGTTGTGTCAATCGAACCATATATTCGTTAGACATCAACGCATTTTCAATCAAACTCAAGTCGAATAAATCACTTCTTGAACCGGAAATATCACCCAAATTATACGTATCTGCTCGGTTGGCCAACATATCCGGAATTTGGAATTTGTCGCCACTTTCGGTGTACGGATTTCCGGCCATGACTAAGCAAAAACGTTTGGAACGTAAATCGTAGGTTTTGGCTTCGCCGTTATAAATTCCTTCAATTTTTCGTTGACCATCGGCTAAGGAAATGAATTTTTGTAAAAACTCCGGATTACAATGCTGAATATCATCCAAATATAACATTACATTATCACCCATTTCAAAAGCAAGATTTAGTTTTTCGAGTTCTTGTCTTGCTCCGGCATTTTTGGCTTCACTTGGATCGGTTGATGTAATTTCATTTCCGATAGAAGGGCCATTAATTTTCATAAAAACCAATCCCATTCTATCCGCCAAATATTCCATTAAAGTTGTTTTTCCATAACCTGGTGGGGAAACTAATAAAAGCATTCCCATTCTGTCGGTTCGCTTATTATCGCCAATCGCTCCAATTTGTTTGGCTAAATTGGCTCCAATTAATGGGAAATAAACGTCGTTTATCAATTTATTTCGAACAAAAGAAGTTAGAACCTGACTGGTAAATGTGTGTAATTTTAGTTCTTTTCTTTTAATTTCTACCCATTGTTTTTTAAGCTGTTGCAAGGCTAAAAAAGCAGGTTTTAGTTTGGAATGAAAATAATCTAAACGAGCTGAAAATTCATAATAATCTAAGGTATAGGTAAGATTACTTTCTATCGATTTTAATCCTGTAATTTCAACTGTTGAATTGACGTTGACAATTTGTCTTTTATGATAATTTTGTGTCAATACAAAAGCAGCAATTTCTTCAATAAAACCTTGCGAAATCGTTGTGTTTTCTTCGATAAAAAACGTTTTTAAAGCATTTTCAACAATATCATAACAAGCAGAAGGATAGCTGTATAAATCTTTCACTTGATTAATGAAAACCACATCTTTCCCTTTTTCTTTTAAACTTTTAAAGAAACGTTCGTAGGCATCGGCAGCAATTTTTGAAATGGAGAAAGCTTTACGGTTTTCTTTTTTCAGATAAACAGCCGTTCGATAAGAAGAAACCAAATCGAAGCCATCAAAAGTGATATTGAATTCATCAATTTTTTGCGATAACCGTTTGTTTAAATATTTAAACTGTTCCGAACTGCTGAATGTTTCTTTCAATAAACTAACGGCACTGAATTGCTTTTCATAAAATGCTTTGTCTTCTTCATCTAAGAAAAACCAAAAAAGTTGAGCCAATGCTCTTTCGGAAGGTGTATATTTTAGTACACCCAACTCATTATTAATTTGTTGTAAATGTTGAAGAAGGACTAACGCATCCACATCATGAACACCTTTTACTAAACCTTCGCCAAAATGTGCCGACATAAATTCTTGCACTCGTTGCAAATTTACCGGTTCGGGAACAATGTTTTCTTGTTGCAAGAATATTTCCCAAGCCATGTATTCAAAGCGTTTTACCTTGTGGTTTTCGGAAATAAATTCTTGATTCCAAACTTCTTTGTATTGTTCAATTTCTTCAAATTCAACCGGTTGATAAAAATTAGTTCCGGTTAAATGATAGAAATAATTTTGGTCTTTTAAAACCAATGTCAAGTCAAGTTTTTGCTTGTTGACCGCAAATTTATAGTCGCCAAAAGCAATGACAGCATCGCCATCTTCATAAATTTCATTCTTGTCTTTTAGTTTTCTAACGGCTTCTTGTTGAGCTGTTTTTAATAACGTATTGACTTCTTCAGATTTATTGCTATCGTTTAACTCTTTTAATTGATTGGCAATATCCCGTACTTTTTCAATCATTAAATCCGAAGCAAAATAACCGTTGATTTCGGTTTCGGTTGCAAAGGAAGCGGCTTTGTTTTTTACCCCTTTCAAAATTCGTTCTGCCGATTGATACAATTGCGTCGTACGTTTGTTTCTGGCCTCGGTTAACTGAACGGCTTTACTTTGAAAATGACCATAAACTTCTTCTCGTTTTTCGCTGATTTGTTGAATAAAATCATCAAAATCAACAAACTTCGCTTCCATTTCTTCTAATTGAATGGATAATTTATTTAGAAAATCATCACATTTTTCTGCGGTATTGGCTAATTCTAAAAAGTTGATTACGGTTTGATCAAAAAGTGTGATTTGGGCTTTGAAATCGGCCGAAAGTTCTTTCCCGGAAATTTCTCTTTTCTTATTATTTAGCTCAATTCGTTGTTGATTGATTTGAGCAAAAATCAACGAAATATTCTCAATTATTTGGGTGGATTGCGAAGCATCTTCAATTTTTAAATTATTGACGATGTCAACCAATAATTCTAATTGAAGAGCTAATTCATCAATGTCTTTTTCAAGCGTTCTAGCATCAATTGTTTTTTTAAGATCAGCTATTTGTTGATTTATTAATGCAACTTTTTCTTGATACGGAATTAAAGCATTGTCTTGCAGTAGAAAAGAAACACACGCATTGGAAAGTTCATCTGCTCTTTCATGCAATTGTTTTTCTAGCGATTCGAGCAACGGAATTTCTACATATTTTAATTCTTTTGCCCCGATTAATTCGCCACGCAAGGCACGAATTTGAGACAAAGCAGCAATGTATTGATCTAATGATTGATAGGAAACAACACTTGTGTCAGATAAAATCTTTTCACATTTTTCTTCTAATTCGGCAACCGTTTGAGCTGTTTTGTTTTTAATTTCTTGGGCTTTCTCAAATTCATTAATCGCTGCATGAGCAATTTTTCTGATTTCGAGTAAAGGTTCATTGAGTTGATGTACTTCTTTTTCGCCAAGGAAATAATAGCTGTCTAAAATGATCGTGGCTTGTTTGACAATATCATCATACAAACCCGAATACGAATCTTTTTTAGACAATAAAATGTTCAATTCTTGCGATTCTGCCATCACTCGAACCAAATCTTTATTCCCAATTTTGTATAATAGATTATTTTTTAACGAATCGTCAATTGTAATTTCTTTGGTAAAAGGAGTTTGCCAAATTTGAATTAAATGATGTTTGGTTTCTTCATTCGATTTAAAATAAGCCAATTTTCCATTATCAAACAAAGTAAAACCATTGCAATTAATTGGTGTTTCGATGGTTTGTTTAATGATGTTGTACGGAATTAGCAAATAATCATACGATTGCTCGTCGTAGAAAACAAACATGAAATTTTCGCCATTATTTCCTGCGATTCTTCTTTTAAAATAAACCGGTTTGTCTTCCGAAGCAATCACTCGAATTTCTCCGGTTTGCAAAGCATAGCCATTTGGATAAATAACCCCTTGATTTTCGGGTAAAAGAATGATGGAATATTTTAGGGAATCAACTCGGGCTACTTTCTTTTCTTTGTGGTTATAGATGAAAAAACGTTCTGCTTCTTGATACGGTTTTATCTTAAAAACAACCAAATTGTTATAATCAAAATAATGAATTTCAGCATCGTCTAAGGTTTGATCTTTGTGAGCAACATCTTCACTGTAAATTCCTTTTCCACTATTGGTATTGTCTTCAATTTTTATGGTAATGTCGCCACCGATTGCTTCCACAAAAACTTTATCAGCCAATGAAACGTGCGGATGACTTCCTTTGCGTTGCATTTCGCGAGTAACTTTTGTCCAAACAAACTCTTGTTGAGTAGGATATTTTACTTCGGCAGCACTTCGGGCATCCACAAAAGTGAGTGTATTGTCTTTAATTAACCATTTGAACGCTTTAATATCCGAAGAACTATTGGACAATTGAAACACAAAATACAGGTAGTTTTGTGTAATGTGAAAGCGAACAAAAAGGGTATTTCGATAATATTTATAAAGGTTTTTGAATTCTTCAATAAACGTTTCATCTTCAATAAACTGAATAGGTTGTGGTTCAAAACGATTATCGATTAACAAATAAGCCGAAAAAACATCGTTTAAATTTATTTCAGTTCGCAAACCTAAATGCGTGTTGTGTCCAACTAAACACAGATTTCCTAACGAAAAAATGTCTTTTATCTGGCAATTTTGGTCGGTAGAAATACGCTCATTTGCAATTAGCGAAAAATCAACACCGCCAAACACCTTTTTTCGGTCTTCGTTTAAAGCTTGAATGCGTTGAATTAAATTTTCTTTTTGTTCATTCAATCGGTTTTGAATGATTTCGTATGTACCCGTATTTAATTGTTCGTTGCTCATTAATTTTTGGTAAAATTTTTAAAAGTCTTTGGTTTAAAAAACTTTAATTAGCTTTAAATCATGGGAAAGCAAAAGAAAACCGGAATAATTCTCTACCAAAAAAGCAGAGAATTATTTAGTTTAGAATAAATCGATTAAATGTTATTTTAACGGTTTGTTGTCGATGCCTAAATGTTTAGCCATGTTCATTGCTCGGGCAAGAATTCCTTGCTCCTGATCATTGGCAACTCCTTTCAGTTGAAAAATCAAGGAAGCTACGCTCAGGTTTTTGATGTCTTCTGATGAAATTTTATATTTTTCAACCATATTCATGATTTTGCCAATTAGGTTTTCATCGCCGTCATTGCTTAGCAAGGCTTCTTTTACCAATTGAGCGTTTTCACTGTGTTGAATAAATTTATCAATTCCTTTTCCGGCAGAAACTTGTCTTACCACGTTGTCAAAGAAAGTATTGTCGCCACCAACAATGTCAATATTTGCCGATTTGAACGCTTCCGCTAAAACCTGAGCTTGGGCTTGAGCAATATCTTTTTGAATGGCAATTTCTGCTAATTCTACTTCTTTTTCTTTGGCTAGTGTTAATCTGAACTCTTCGTGATCTTTTCCGGCTTCGTTTAGTTTTTTCATCGCTTCTGCTTTTTCTGTAATTCCGGCTGCTTCTGCAAAAGCTTTTTCTTTGATTACTTCGGCTTGTGCCAAACCTTCTTGTTTGTTGGCAGCCGCTTTTTTCTCAATGATGTTGGCTTCAATAAAACCTTGTTTTTCCATGGCTTCTGCTTTGGCATGCATTACTTGAGCTTCCGATAAACCAACGGTTGCTTCTTCTTTTGCTTGAGCATCGGCAATGATTTTACGAGCATCTGCTTCTTTTTCGGCAGCATCGCGTTTGGCTTGTGCTTCGATTACATATTTTTGAGCATCTTTTTCAGCCGATAATTTTCTGGCTTCTGCAGCACGAGTCATCGCAATTAAGTTTTCTTCTGCTTCACGAGAAGCAACAATCAATTGTACTTGTTTTTCTCTTTCGGCACCTTTAAAAGCTTCTACATCAAAAATATTTTGTTGTTCTTCAACTACTGTTTTTTCTTTTACTAAACGTTCGCGAATCACATCTTGAATATTTTTCTTTTCAACTTCCACCGCTTTGTCTTTTTCAATATCCGCTAAAGCGACAACTCGTTCTCTTTCGGTTGCTTCTAACATTCGGTCTTTTTGAACTCTTTCTGTCTCAACTAATTCGGCTCTTTCTTTATTTTTTGCCGCAATAACCACTTGTCGTTGTTTGTTTTCTTCTGCCACTTGAAGGGTTTCTTCGGTAGCAATTCTAACTGATTCAGATTTTAGTCTTTCTTCTTCGGCAACTTTCAAAATTTCAGCATTTTCTCTGGATTGAATGTTGGCAATTTCTCTGCGTTGTTGCTCTTCTTTTTCGGCTAGTTGTTTTTCTAATTCAAGAATTGTTTCTCTGGCTTCAACATCTTGTTTTTTGATGGTTTTTTCTTCATCTCTTCTAACCAAATTGGCTTTAATGTTTTGGTTAGCAGTTAATTCAGTGATTTTTTTAATCCCTTCCGCATCCAAAATATTGTCTTTATTTAGGTGTTGCAAAGAGGTTTGTTCCAAATAGTCAATGGCACAATCATCTAACACATACCCGTTTAAGTCGGTCCCGATAATATTTAAAATTTCTTGACGGAATTCACTTCGGGCTTCATACAATTCAATAAAATCGAATTTTTTACCCACTGTTTTTAATGCTTCAGAAAATTTAGCTTCAAATAATTCTCGTAATGTGGCAATATCGGAAGCTCTTTGGCAACCGATGGTTTGTCCCACATTCACAATGTCATCCACAGACTTGTTTACGCGAACAAAGAAGGCCACTTGAATGTCGGCACGCATGTTGTCTTTACAAATTAATCCGTCTTTTCCTTCTCTCGATATTTCTAATTTTTTTACCGAAATATCCATATATTCCAAACGATGAATAACAGGAATTACAACTCCGGCATTAAAAAACACTTTAGCTCCACCATAACCGGTTCGTAGAAGAACAATTCCTTGAACGGTTTTTTTGTACATGGATAAAATCCAAAAAATTAAGCCCAAAAAAGCAATTACAATAACTGCAATTGTAACATAAAATGTAGTCATAAGGTTAGATTTAAAATAGTGATGAGTTTTTAATGGTGTTTAAAGTTCGTATGATTTTTCAATTAAATAGAATTTTTTATCAGGATTTTCATCCACAATGCAAGCCTTTTCGCCTTCTTTCAAAAGTGAGCCATCTTTGCTTTTTACTAAAAGTTTTATCGGATCTTTGTTAATTACTAATTCAAGCATTCCTAATTTATCTTTTTCAATGGTTGATTTTAGCACGCCAACTCTTCCTAAATAATCATACGCAATTTCTCCTTTGTGATTAATTTCTTTAAAAATAGGTTTCAAAGGCATGCTAATGTATTTTGTAATGAATAAACTAGCAATAAAAGCAGGAACAATGGTGATAAAATACATCCA
>JAUXNR010000871.1 GCA_030682755.1 Flavobacterium sp. | reverse complement strand
TGTCTTGAGTGGCAAAGACTAAAAACCATTCGCCTTTAAAAAGAGCGGGGTCTGCCGCAATTTGCGGTGTGAATTCTTCCGGCGGATTACGGTCTTCGGTTTTTGGGGTTGTAACTTGAGGAGCTGGTTTGCCAGCTGGCGGATTGGAAATCAGGAATTGGAAATCAGAAATAGTAAGCGTTGCTTCTGTGCCCTTTCCATCATTGCGTAGCACTTTTACGCCGTTGAATTCAATTATGCCGATGCCTTCTTTTTTGGCCAAAAAGGTGATTGAGAAAATTAGCCCTTGGCTGTCGTTATATCCGCCGGGAACAATTCCAGAAAACGCAATTTGTCCTTCTGACACGCTTTTCGGTTTTTCTATCCAGAAATTAATTATTGAGTTGCCGTCATTTATCTTTTTTATTTCCAAAAGATCCCGTGGAAATATAATTTTCCCCTCAATCGCATTTATACTCTCTCTGTCAGTGTTGATAAAAATTCCGACTTCAAATGACTGATTTGTTTTTATCTCTTGGGTTTTTGTTTTAAAAAATGCTTCTGCGGCAAACGCCGGCGCGACAACAAGAAAAGAGGCAACAATCACCGATGCCAGTAAAAGATAACTTTTGAATTGTAATTTTGAATTTTTCATTTTGAAAATATAAAGCATTAACCCGTCCAATAGAACGCCATAATACTGAAGTCAACAAGATTAACCTTGCCATCGCCGTTTAAATCAGCTGTTGCCGGCGGCGATGGTCTTTTGTACCAATATGCAACAATAGAAAAATCAACAAGATTTACGCGCTTATCATTATTCATGTCGCCTTTTACTGGTGCCGTTGTCAGTTGTCGAGCAAGAACATTTTTTGTGCCGACGACAAAACCAATGGTTGCGCTAAAGGAAGTAATCTCGCCGTTTAACGTGGCTTTTGATTTGGTAAAATGTTGACCTGTCTCAAGCGGGGATGTGTCAAAATTATATAAATACGCGCCACTGGAATCGGCCTTGATTTTTTTAAAAAGTTCCTCATTAGAATTAACTGAGATAGTTATCTCGCTATT
>JAUXNR010000869.1 GCA_030682755.1 Flavobacterium sp. | reverse complement strand
CTAGATTTTTAAGAAGTATTTCAGAAAAAAATGTAGCATTACAGCCTTACTTAACCCCAATTATTATACTCTTGGCTATTTTTGCTTTCTCAACATGGATAATTGAACCGTTAAGTAATTTACTTTTCAGACTAAATAAATTTGGTAGGCATTTACTATCAGAGGAGGAAATAAAAAGCTCAAATTTTGTTGGAATCAGTATTATAATTTTGTTGGTAGGATTAGTTACAATTTTGGTTGATGTTAATTACGGAGCTGCTTTATCTGTTTTCGGATTTTCAATGATAATTCCATTAAGTAGATTGTTTGACAAACCATCTTCTTTTTTCTTAACATATGGTATAGGAATGGTTATTATTGGAAGTTTAGCTCTTATTACAGTTTTCTATACCGGAAATTTATTTAATACATTTTCTGTCATTTATATTGTATCATTTGTTGCTTTTCAGTGGTTGGCAAATTATTTTTCAATCAAAAGCGAATAATAAAAATGGTATAAAAAATTTATGAAAAGTTTGTAATAAAAACACAAACCTAACGACTAAAGATTTTATCATCAATCCATCAATTTATATTATGAAAAAATCAAATTACGTTCGTTACTACTGTGTTATACTATTGATCAGTATTTTCACTACCACCGGTTTTGCCCAAACACTGGACAAAAAACTGGATGCTGTTTTTCAATCACACTTTAAACCTAATGCACCCGGAGCTACTGTTCTGGTTGCAAAAGAAGGTAAAGTGCTTTATCGAAAAGCATTTGGAAATGCAAACATGGAACTCAACATTCCCATGAAACCTGAAAACGTTTTAGAGTTGGGATCCATTACCAAACAATTCACGGCTGTGGCCATTTTAAAGTTAATGGAAGAGAATAAACTGTCTCTTCAAGATAAGCTTTCCAAGTATATTACAGATTATCCCAAAGGAAACGAAATTACCATCCATCATTTGCTCACGCATACATCAGGGATTAAAAATTATACGGACATGCAAAACTTTTTTAGCATTGCTTCAATAGATAAAACACCAATGGAACTTATCAATGTATTCAAAAATGAACCTATGGATTTTGCCCCCGGAGAAAAATACAATTACAGCAATTCCGGTTATATTTTATTAGGATACATCATTGAACAAGTGGCAAAAACCTCCTATGAAGACTATATTGAAACCAACATCTTCAAAAAATTAGGGATGAAAAATTCGTATTATGGCAGCAAAAGAGAAATAATTCCTAATCGTGCAAGCGGTTACCAACCTTATGGTGAAAATGGTTTTCAGAATGCTCCTTATTTAAGCATGTCGTTACCTTATGCAGCAGGTTCTTTAATGGCTACTGTAGATGACATGTTGCTTTGGAATGAGGCCATTCATAAAAACACCTTGATTTCAGAAAAGAGTAAACTTTTGGCTTTTACCAATTATACTTCAAACGATGGTAAACCCATTTATTATGGTTACGGATGGACACAAAATGAAATTCAAGGAAGTCAAACCCTGGAACACTCCGGTGGAATTTTCGGCTATACCACATTTGGTTTGTATGCACCTAAGGAAAATCTATATGTAATAGTTCTAACCAATTCCAACGGGATTGACCCCTCAAATCCGGCTTTGGAAGCAGCAGCAATTGCTTTAGGCAAACCCATTCAAAAACAAATAAATACCAAAATAACTGAAGACCAATTGAAACAATGGGTAGGTACGTATGTGTATGACGATGAAACGGTTCGGTATGTTACTTTTAAAGAAGGAAGTTTATACAGTCAACGTGAAGGAGGACAAGTGTTTAAAATTAGTCCTCTTTCAGAAACAGATTTCTTTTTTGAAGAAAGCATGACTCTTCTAAAATTTGGAAGACAAAATGGCAAAAAAACCGCAGTTATTTCCAATAGAATCGTAAAAAATCACGGCGTCGAAACGGATTTAGCTCCCAAAAAGGATGTAGCTATACTAGCGGTGCCTTCTGCAGTATTGGCCACTTATGTGGGAACCTATGAATTACAACCCGGTTTTAATGTAGAAATCACCTTAAACGGCAACCAATTAGTAGCCAAAGCAACGGGTCAAGGAGCTTTTGATTTATTCGCGGAATCCGAAACTACTTTTTTTGCTAAGGTGACACCTTTAAAGATAATCTTCAATAAAGATGCTACCGGAAAAGTAACAGATTTTATCTTAGAACAAGGCGGAGCCAAAATGCCTGCCAAGAAAATCAAATAGCTAAAGTAGCATTCTTACTAATTACCACAATCCCAACTCCGACAGCGTTTCAAACGCTGTCGGAGTTTTTATAATATTATTATTAACCCGTTGGGTGTAATTATTTAGTTAAAGATTATTTTGTGTTTTTTACCACGAACCAGCCTCGGCAGGCAGGTTCTCGAATTATAAATTAATCAAACTCAATAATTTGTTCATCTTTGATGAAAATTCGAATTAAATCGAATAATTATTCCCATAAATTAGTGAATTAGTGGTAAAATTATTTCAAGATTAAATTACACCCCGTGTTATTATTATTCAAACACTATCGGAGTTTTTTATAATAATAGAATAATCCACCATAGTTTTTATCTATCAAAAACAAAAAAATACACGAATTATTTTTATTATCTTAGCACTATGTTAATTCAATTTAAAACAATCAACTATTAAAATTCAAACAGACTTTTGATTGGTATTGTTTTGACAACTTACAATGCTAACCTTTTAAATTAAAATAATAACCATGAACAACACAGAATCCGGAAAATGTCCGTTTCACCACGGAGCCAATACCGAAGCAAACAAATCCGTAATGGAGTGGTGGCCAAAGTCGCTAAACTTAGACATCCTACATCAGCATGACACCAAAACAAATCCTGCGGGAGAAAAATTCAACTACGCAGAAGAATTCAAAAAACTAGATTTAGAAGCCTTAAAAAACGATTTAAAAGCGGCAATGACAGAAAGTCAAGATTGGTGGCCTGCAGATTGGGGTCATTATGGCGGTTTAATGATTCGTATGGCTTGGCACTCAGCCGGAACATACAGAATTGCAGACGGTAGAGGTGGAAGTAACACCGGAAACCTTCGTTTTGCTCCATTGAGCAGTTGGCCGGACAACGGAAACTTAGACAAAGCCAGAAGATTATTATGGCCAATCAAGAAAAAATACGGAAACAAAATTTCATGGGCAGATTTATTCATCCTGGCAGGAAACATGGCTTATGAGTCTATGGGATTCAAAACCTTTGGCTTTGCCGGAGGTCGTGAAGACATTTGGCATCCTGAAAAAGATATCTATTGGGGATCAGAAAAAGAATGGTTAGCCAAAACAGGAAGTGAAGGAAGCCGTTATTCCGGCGAACGCGACCTTGAAAATCCGTTAGCTGCCGTAATGATGGGATTGATATACGTTAACCCCGAAGGAGTAGACGGCAACCCGGACCCTTTAAAAACGGCTCATGACATGCGAATTACTTTTGAGCGTATGGCAATGAATGACGAAGAAACAGTAGCCCTAACTGCAGGAGGTCACACCGTAGGTAAAGCTCATGGTAACGGAGACGCATCTATTTTAGGTGAAAGTCCCGAAGCTGGAGATATCAAAGACCAAGGTTTTGGTTGGATGAACCCTACAAGAACCGGAAAAGGAGGAGATACTGTAACCAGTGGATTAGAAGGAGCTTGGACCACACATCCTACGAAGTGGGACAACGGTTATTTTGAAATGCTTTTCAACCATGAATGGGAATTGAGAAAAAGTCCGGCAGGAGCATGGCAGTGGGAACCCATCAACATTAAAGAAGAAGACAAACCTATTGATGCTCATAACCCTAATGCACGTCAAAATCCAATCATGACCGATGCGGATATGGCATTGAAAATGGATCCGGAGTATCGTAAAATTTCAGAGCGTTTCAAAAATGATCCTGCTTATTTTGATGATGTATTTGCAAGAGCGTGGTTCAAATTAACCCACCGTGATTTAGGTCCAAAAAGCAGATACCTTGGTGCTGATGTTCCAAGTGAAGATTTGATTTGGCAAGACCCAATTCCGGCTGTAGATTATGCTTTGACAGCAACTGAAATTGAAGATTTAAAAGAAACCTTAGTAAACAGTGGTTTAACACAAACAGAGTTGATTAACACGGCTTGGGACAGTGCAAGAACCTTCAGACAATCTGATTTCAGAGGAGGAGCAAACGGAGCTCGTATTCGCTTAGCACCACAAAAAGATTGGGACGGTAATGAACCGCCGCGTTTACAAAAAGTACTAAACAAACTCACTGAAATTCAAAGTGGTTTAGCAAAAAAAGTAAGCCTTGCCGATTTAATCGTATTGGGTGGAACCGCTGCCGTTGAAAAAGCAGCCAGACAAGCAGGCGTAAACGTAACCGTACCATTTACCTCAGGTCGTGGTGATGCCACACAAGAGATGACCGATGTTGAATCTTTTGAAGTATTAGAACCGTTGCATGACGGCTTCAGAAACTGGCAAAAAAAGGAATATACCGTAAACCCGGAAGAATTACTTTTAGACAAAGCCCAACTTCTTGGCTTATCAGCTCCGGAAATGACAGTATTGATAGGAGGTATGCGAGTATTAGGCACAAACTATGCCGGATTCAAACACGGTGTTTTCACAGACAGAGTAGGAGTATTAACTAATGATTTCTTTGTGAACCTCACAGACATGAGCAACTCATGGAACCCGGTGGCAAACAACCTGTATAACATTGTTGACCGTAAAACCGGAGCCACAAAATGGACCGCTACCCGAGTAGATTTAGTATTCGGTTCAAACGCCATCCTGAGAGGCTATGCAGAATTCTATGCCCAAGATGACAACAAAGAAAAATTCGTAACAGATTTCATCGCCGCTTGGAACAAAGTGATGAATGCAGATCTTTTCTAAAAATACCATTTCCAAATTCTTATTTAAACCTGAAAAGGTGGCTTGTTACCAAGTCACCTTTTTTTTTCACCCTTCGAGGGTTCACAACCCTTCGTTTTATCCGCAACGAAACCAAAAGCCCCGTAGCCCAAATCACATAAAATAAAACTCAAAAAAAAACAACATATAACCCTTATTCAAAGTTGTTGAAAACTTTATGATGCTTTACATAAGAACTGCTGTTGTATGCTGTTTTTTATTTAATTATTTTTCTGTTATAGTTTTCCCAATTTTGACTTATTTCATAATGTTCAAGTTCAGATTCTGGATATTCAAAACCATTGTAATTAAATATTTCTATGGACTCAATAATTCCATCTTCAATGCGAATCATTGCACTTGCTTCTATATTCAAACTTTCATTTTTTATTACAACTCCATCCAGTATTGTTAATCTGTCTTTATTCACAAAATCACTGTTTTGAAAATCAGCATATGCTCTGTATTTATAAATTTCTTTATCTTT
>JAUXNR010000868.1 GCA_030682755.1 Flavobacterium sp. | reverse complement strand
TGGATGTTAAGTTTTATAAATATAATTCTCGTTTTTATCCTTGCTATAAAAGTTATACAAACGATGATATTAAGGAGTTAAATATCATGCAGCATACTAATCTTTTGAAACATCCTGTTTTTTTAGTGCTTCCTATTGTATTAGTTTTAGCGATTTATCTTATTTTCTTTAAAAGTTCTTTTGCTACAGGTGATTTATTCGGTTCTAAGAAAATCCTTAAGCGTGCTGATAGTATAAAATCAGAATCTCAACCGGATCCTCTTTACGCTGGCGCTATTGCTGATAAAATAAAATCGATGGATGCTAAGTCTTCGTCTGTTGGTGTTTCTCAACAGGGTATTAATCCTTCTCAGCCTTCATCCATTTCGAGGTTCCCAGAAAATAAAGGTGTTGATTTTATATCAGGTTCAAAACCCGATCAAGAAGTTTCTGCTGATGGTGTTCTTTTCCGACCTTCTGAGAATTTACCTAAGCCTATTCGCGGCAAAAAATATGGCGAATGTTACTCTACTGGCTTTGTAGAAAAAGACGGTCGTAAAATTGAGTTATTGGACTGTGGGAATTATTACAAGTTTAAAGATTCAAAGGATAGCGGCCAGCCCTGATTGAAGGGCGGTCGCTATCCTTTGGTTTGAGAATCCTTAATCTGCTACATCTATCCTTCTTTTTGAGACGGCGTGAAATCGATTTTTAACGAAGTGCTAAATCTATCAAACCAATTTTTTATTAAAATGCGTTATTTTGTAGAGAATGCGCACCCCTCTCATATACTAAATAGCTTTTGCTTTCAGCAAAACCGTTGCGTCATTGGTCAGATAGTCAACAACCTTTGTAAGCCGTAAAACCTCTGCTTCCTGTAAATTCACATCTTCAATTATATTTTTAAGCTTATTTGTTGTGCTTTGTAGTTCACCTATTGCTTTCCCCAGTTTTCTTGCTGTTGGATTTAACTGTCTCAAAGTCTTTTTCCTGTATGCCATTTTTTCTTACCTCCATTTATTTTTTAATTTTTAGGTTTTCTTTTTTTTCTGCAAAGAGATATATTTCAAATGATAACCCTTCTTTTGTTATAATTCTTATCTCTTTTACATAAGTTTTTCCAAATTCATTTACAATCGTTTCTCTGGTTGTTTCTTTTATTTCGTAGACTTCATGT
>JAUXNR010000864.1 GCA_030682755.1 Flavobacterium sp. | reverse complement strand
TGAAATCTGAATGGACAGCCTTTTATAATTTTTGTCTGTGATTGTATTACTCGTTATTACCATATTTTTTTGGCCAGTTTCCTGACATACTAACTTCTTCTAATGAACCCAATTGAATGAATTCACCATTAATACCATCTACTGAAACTACATTTTTTTCTCTTTTTACTAAACTTTGATCTTGGTCTTTCAATAAATCTTCTTTCACTAATTTAGCTTCAAAAACCGGAACTTTTGCATCATTTCTGGTGATGAAGCCTGATTTTAATTCAATTTTAGCTTCAAGACCGTCAACCTTCACAAGGTTTAATCTTTTGTAACGATCAGATTCTTTAAACAAAGAGTCTTTGATGCTTACTTTTCCAATTTCTTTAACTTTAACGATGTCTTTGTAATAACCACCTACACCATCAGCACCAACATTTAATCCAAAAGCTCTGTTTCTTTCTTCGTCAACAACAGAAGTGTCTTTTCTTTCTAAGATGGTAAACTTTTCATTTTCAATAAAAGTGATCAATGTATCAAGATTATCACAATATTTACCGTTTATTGATTTATAAGCCATTTGAACAGCTTTAATGTCAATCATTTTATTTACTGCGGCTTGGTATCTTTTTTCTTTCAGCTTATCAAACTGGATTGGAGCTTGAATTGATTGATAAATCAAGTAACCAAAAACTGCGGATACAATCCAAAGTACAATTGAAATAACCGGTTTTACTTTTGAATCAACTTTTTTGTCGATAAATTTTACCAACCCAAAAATGGCAAGTACAAGAACAACTACAATAATAATGAATGTTATCATTTTTTTGAAAATTTATTTAGTCTATATGGCAAATCTACAATTTTTTTTTTTTCTCAAAAGCATTTGCCACAAATTTCATATGTATATTTGAATTTTAATAGTTACTTAACTTTGCCCCTTATGAGTTCATCCTTGTTTTACAGTATTTTACATAAAAACTTCCCTTTTAAAACCACTTTAAAACAAGATATTTTTTTTCAAAAAGTTGCAATTTTTGCTACAAATGATTCAAATAATGAATTATTTCTCCTAAAAGGTTTTGCCGGAACCGGAAAAACAACGCTCATTTCAACGCTTGTGAATCAACTTGCATCCATTGAACGAAAATTTGTTTTGTTGGCTCCAACCGGAAGAGCAGCAAAAGTTATTGCGAACTATTCAGAGAAACCTGCTTTTACCATTCATAAGAAAATTTACTTTCCGAAAAAAAATGCTTCAGGAGGCATAAGTTTTACGTTACAACAAAATAAACATAAAAACACCATTTTTATTGTTGATGAGAGTTCCATGATATCCGATTCGCCTCAAGACACTAAAAACAGTCAAAGCAATTCGTTATTGGATGATTTGATGTCTTATGTTTATTCGGGCCAGAATTGTAAGTTGATTTTAATTGGCGATACAGCTCAGTTACCCCCGGTTCATTTAACAATAAGTCCGGCTTTGTCTGAAGATACATTACGATTACATTATAATAAAGAGGTACAGCATTTGGAATTGGATGAAGTAATGCGTCAGGAAGAAGATTCCGGAATTTTATTTAATGCAACCAACTTAAGAGAAGTTTTAGAGGGTTCTTATTTCAATTCGTTCGCATTTAATCTAAAAGGTTTTAAAGATATTATCAGACTGACTGATGGCTATGAAATTCAAGACGCTATTCATTCAGCTTACAGCAATCACGGTTTGGAAGAAACCACTTTTATTGTGCGTTCCAACAAAAGAGCCAACCAATATAACCAACAAATCAGAACACAAATTTTATTGCGTGATAGTGAACTTTCAACCGGAGATTTAATGATGGTGGTAAAAAACAATTATTTTTGGTTGAAAGATTCTGATGAAGCAATTTTTATAGCAAATGGTGATATTGTTGAAATTTTAGAAATTCATAAAATTCAGGAATTGTACGGGTTTAATTTTGCCAAAGTAAAAATCAGAATGGTTGATTATCCGAATCAAAAGCCTTTTGAAACTATTTTGTTGTTGGATACCATCACAAGTGAGTCACCTTCTTTAACCAATGAAGAATCAAACAGATTGTATCAGGAAGTATTGAAAGATTATGAAAACGAAGGTGCTGCCTACAAGAAATTGCAAAAAGTAAAACAAAACGAATATTTTAACGCCTTGCAAGTAAAATTCTCCTACGCCATAACGTGTCACAAATCACAAGGAGGTCAATGGACAAATGTTTTTGTAGAACAACCTTATTTACCGGATGGTATAGATAGAGATTACATCAGATGGTTATACACCGCCATTACTCGTGCAAAAGAAAAATTATATCTCATCGGGTTTAAAGATGAAAATTTTCAATAATTTTGAGTTATGGTAGCGATGGAAACTTTTTTGAGTATTTGTTTGGGAATCGGTTTGGCTGCTTCAGCGGGATTTCGTGTTTTTGTACCGTTGTTCCTATTAAGCTTAGCTTCAAATTTCAATTGGATACCTGTAAATGAAACGTGGCAATGGTTGGGAGAAACCCCTGCATTAATCGCGTTGGGAATTGCAATGGGTGTTGAGATTTTAGCGTATTATATTCCTTTAGTAGATAATTTTTTGGATTCCATTGCTATTCCACTGGCTACAATTGCCGGAGCTGTTGCTGTCGCAGCTACTTTAATTGATGTAAGTCCGATGCTCACGTGGGGCTTGGCAATTATTGCGGGAGGAGGAACCGCAGCAGTAATCAATACGTCAACTGCTGCAACTCGATTAACTTCCACTGCAACAACGGGTGGTTTGGGCAACCCAATTGTTTCAACTGTAGAAACGGGAACTGCAACAGTACTTTCTTTTTTTGCTATATTTCTTCCCGTTTTAGCCGTTATTTTAGTCGTTTTTATTTTCTTTGTTGGAATAAAATTATTTAAAAAGTTATAATCCAACAATCCAAAACATGAAAACCATCGCCGTCATCCCAGCCCGTTATGCCTCCACACGATTTCCGGCAAAATTAATGCAGGATTTAGGCGGAAAAACGGTAATTACAAGAACCTATGAAGCTGCGGTGAACACAAATTTGTTTGATGATGTTTTTGTAGTAACTGATTCCGATTTAATTTTCGATGAAATCATTGCAAATGGAGGAAAAGCCATTATGAGTGTCAAAGAACATGAAAGCGGAAGTGACCGAATTGCAGAAGCAGTTGAGCATTTGGATGTTGATGTTGTAGTGAATGTGCAGGGAGACGAACCATTTATAAATAAAGAGCCATTAGCGGCGGTATTAGACGTTTTTAAGAACGATGTGAACAATCAGATTGATTTGGCTTCTTTGATGCGAGAAATCACAAATTGGGACGACATTGAAAATCCAAATAATGTAAAAGTAATTGTAGATCAAAACGGATTGGCCTTGTATTTTTCTCGATCGGTTATTCCGTATCCCAGAGATAAAAATGTAGGAGTTCGCTATTTTCAACACATTGGAATTTATGCTTTCAGGAAGCAAGCCTTATTGGATTTTTATAAATTACCCATGAAATCGTTGGAAGCTTCAGAAAAATTAGAGCAACTTCGCTATTTAGAATACGGAAAGAAAATTAAAATGGTAGAAACCTCTCATGTGGGCATTGGCATTGATACTCCGGAAGATTTAGCCAAAGCCAGAAAATTAATTTAATTTTTGTACCACAATTAACTCGTTGTGTTCCTCAACACGCGGTAAGGTGGCCACCTTGAATTTTGATGGGTCATAAAAGTGAAGGTAGTTTTGATTTCTAACCGTGTCAATTTCTTTAAGCAACATGGTATTGAAAAGTATAAACCCTTTCGGATTCAAAATTTCAGTCAACCGATTTTGAAAAAAAGTTTCAAATAGAAAACTAGGCATCAAAGTATCTTGAAAAATATCAACGATGATTAAGTCATAGCTCAGTTTGGTTTTTAAAACAAATTCAAAAGCTTCATGGTGAATTATATTGAGATTCTCAATTTGATTCAAATTAAAATAGGTGTTGGCTACTTCAATTATTTTTTCATCCAATTCAATTCCGGTAATTTTTCCACGATAGCCAATTTCATCAACAAGTGTCTTGATGACACTTCCTCCGGCAACTCCCAAAACTAATATGTGTTGCATCGGTTTTATGGTTTCAAAACCTATGAATTTTAAACCTTTTCGTAAAACGCGTTGCAAACTGCCATACGAATAATTGGTATTCTTGCTGTCCAAAACCAATTCGCCATTCACTAAAGTCACTTCTAATGTTTTACTGAGTTCAGAAGTAGTTTTGAATAAATTAATGGGATATAGATAGCTAAGGACTTTTTTGAACATGGATTTTTTTAGTAAAAATAAGAGATTAATCGTATTTTTACTAAAATTATTATAAGTGAAACAGCAACTTTGTAAATTTATTTTTTTCAGGTTAATGGGATGGAAGATTGAAGGAACGTTGGATGCCAATCTCAAAAAATGCGTTATAATTGTGGTGCCTCATACCAGTTGGCATGATTTCTACATGGGATTGTTTGTGAGAGGAATTATCGGACTCCAAATAAATTATGTAGGCAAAAAAGAATTGTTTCGTTTTCCATATGGGTTTTTGTTTAGATGGTTGGGCGGTGCACCACTGGATAGAAGAGGTGGATTAAATAGAGTAGAAGCGATTGCAAAAATTTTTAACGAGCATGAAACCTTCAGATTGGCGATTGCTCCTGAAGGAACAAGAAAGAAAGTAACAAAATGGAAAACAGGGTTTTATTACATTTCACTTCAAGCAAAAGTTCCAATAATTCCTGTCGCCTTTGATTTTGGTAAAAAGGAAGTAAAAATCAACAAACCATTTTATCCTACCGGAATAATTGAAGCTGATTTAAAAGCTTTGGAACAAAATTATATTGGAGTTACAGGCAAATATCCCGAAAACAGTTTTGTGGTGTAAGCTATAAATAACGCTATTCGTTTGTGGTGTAGCTCTTAAAAGTTCCATCTTTAAAGAAAAATACAATCTTTTCAATTTCAGATTCGACATTCGTGATCTTTTCGATTGTTTTGGTGTCAGGCCTTTGTTTTAAAGGGTTTTCTGTAGTTGTTAACTCTTTTTCTACTTCACTATTTTCAGTAGAAGCATTATTGTTTTTAGGAAAACTTCCTTTGTTCAATAAAAACCAATACAAATCCACCTCCGGAAAAGCTTCAGATATTTTAACGACAAATTCCAAACTTGGCTTATTTCTCCCAGATAGGAGGTGAGATAAACTGGAACGCTGTACACCTATTTTATCCGCAAAAGTAGAAGCGTTCAATTGGTAATAATCCAAAATGATTTCAAGTTTTTGAACAAAATCTGCAGTGTTTAACATGGTAAAAAAATGTTATGATAGATGTGTGTTACAAATGTAATCAATTTGAGTTGAATTGTAAATGTTACAAATGTAAAAAGATAAAATCAAGACATATTTTATTTGTTTTTAACTTTAAATAAAATAATTTAAATATTTGGAATATAATGTTTTAATATTAATTTTTATTTTTGTTTGACATTTGTCAATCTCAAGCATGAATTAGCTAAAAAAAAGTGTTTACAAAGTTAAACTTTGCATCTTTTTTGACGGTTTACAAATGTTATACTAAAGATGTTTACCTTTGTAAAACCAAAAAAAGAAACATGGAGTATAGTTCCCTTTTTGAAAAATTTAAAGAGCAAGATGTAGCCGGAAGATATGTCACGCTAAAACATATTGAGCCCATTTTGGGAAAGCATATTCTTAAAAACAAAATTCAGGTTTTGGGGAATTCGGTCTTAGAAAAACCAATTTACGGGTATACAACCGGAACCGGAAATTTTAAAATTTTGTTGTGGTCGCAAATGCACGGCAATGAAAGTACAACAACTAAAGCTCTTTTTGATTTATTCAATTATTTGGATTCAGATGATGAAATTGCTTTGTGTTGGAGGCAAAAATTCACATTCCTTTTTCTGCCAATGTTGAATCCGGACGGTGCGGAACTTTATACCAGAGAAAATGCAAACGCTATTGATTTGAATAGGGATTTTTTAAATTTATCACAACCAGAAAGTCAATTGTTGCTAAAGGTTTTTAATGATTTCAAACCTGATTTTTGTTTTAATTTGCACGACCAACGTACCATTTTTGCTGCGGGTAAAACCAATAATCCGGCAACAGTTTCTTTTTTAGCTCCGGCATATAATGAAGAGCGTGAAAGTAATCCTTCTCGGCAAAAAGCAATTAATTTGATTGCAGGTATCAATGAAAAACTTCAACAATATATTCCAAATCAAATAGGCCGATTTGATGATGCATACAATCGAAACTGTGTTGGTGATACTTTTCAACAATTTGGTGTACCAACCGTTCTTTTTGAAGCCGGGCATTTTCAAAATGATTATGCTAGGGAAGAGACAAGAAAATATATTTTTTATAGTTTAATCTTTGGTTTTAATGTATTGCACGAAAACGATATAGTTAATAACAAAACTGCGAATTATTTAAATATACCTCAAAATAACCCTTGTTTTTTCGATTTTATTTACAGAAATGTCAAAATTAATTATGATAATTCAGAAATTATTACGAATTTTGCCGCTCAATTTAAGGAAGAGTTACAAGAAAATCAACTTGTGTTTACGGCTTACATTTCAAGTATCGGACCATTAGATGATTTTTACGGTCATATTGAATATGATGGCAAAAGTGCTCTTTTTGAATCAAATGGAATTAATTTTCCGAAAATCAATGATAAAGCTGATTTTTTGTTAGGAAAAAATAGTTTATTTGTTAATGGTTTGCTAAAAAAATAACAAAATCGTTTTTTTATTGATTTAATTGTATTTCATTTGCATCAAATTTAAAGAACAATAAATAACAAACAAAGTATGAGTAAGTTTCGTTTAGATGAAGTAGATCACCAAATTCTTGACATGTTAATCGATAACACAAGAGTTCCGTTTACGGATATTGCAAAAAAATTATTGATTTCTGCAGGAACAGTTCACGTAAGAGTTAAAAAAATGGAAGATGCCGGAATTATCATGGGTTCTTCGTTAACGTTAGACTATGAAAAATTAGGCTATTCTTTTATTGCTTATGTTGGTGTTTTCTTGAACAATACCTCACAGACAAAATTTGTATTAGAAAGAATCAATGAAATTCCTTTTGTGACTGTGGCTCACGTGACTACTGGTAAGTTTAATATCTTCTGTAAAATAAGAGCAAAAGATACTAAACATGCTAAAGATGTAATCTTCATGATTGATGATATTGAAGGAGTTTACCGTACAGAAACCATGATTTCATTAGAGGAAAGCATTAACGATAAAAAACGTTTGATGCATACAATCTTCAAAAATATGTAAGATGAAAATCTTTATCAACAAACCCTCTTTTTAAACAAAGAGGGTTTTTTTATACCTATCAATTCCATTTATTTTTTTAAGAATAAATCACTAATTTAGTAATCAAAATACAACTCATGTACACGCTACCCAGAATTGAACGATTCCACCAAAATGTTTTATCAAAGTACCAAATTTACAATAGTGTTTTTATCACTTTGCCTTTTGATGCCATTGATAATACAGGTGTTTTGTTGCCTCTTTTTGCTGAAGTTTGCGAAAACGGTTTCAAAAACCAGCAAAGTCCTGAAGAAATTTTTGATTTGTTTGCTTCCAAGTATATGGATAACCCTACTGAAGAGGAGAAAGTGGAATTAATGTTTCGATTTATTCAGTACGTTGAAAGACAAATTGTGCTTTTTGACGCCATTGAAGATGCTGCGTTTCCAATAGTAAATAATATGGAAGGACGGGGTTCGCTCAGAGATATGAAAGAAAAAGCAGAGCAACGTTCAAAAAAACAAGAACTCAAAAATTTTTTAGAAAATTTTAAAGTCAGAACGGTTTTAACGGCTCATCCCACGCAATTTTATCCGGGATCTGTTTTGGGTATAATTACGGATTTAACTGAAGCGTTACGGGTAAATGATTTGATTCAAATTAAGCAATTATTGGCCCAACTGGGAAAGACACCTTTTATTAAAAAAGAAAAACCAACTCCTTTTGACGAAGCCATAAGCTTGATTTGGTATTTAGAAAATGTGTTTTATACCGCTGTGGGCAACATGATTCAGTATTTGCAAAAGAATATTTATAATGGAGAAGAAATCAATAACTCTATTTTCAATTTAGGTTTTTGGCCGGGCGGCGATCGTGACGGAAATCCGTATGTAACCACAGAAATTACCTTGAAAGTAGCGGAACGTTTGCGAACATCAATCTTAAAATGTTATTACACCGATATTCGTAAATTGAAGCGAAAGCTTACTTTTAAAGGAGTAGATACCATTATAGCGGAACTGGAAAACAAACTCTATCGCTCTGTTTTTTATTCGCAAGGAGAGATTTATTTGTCTTTTGAAGAATTGCAATTGGGTTTAAAAAATATCAAAGAAATTATAAAAGCAGAACATCAATCACTTTATGTTGATGAAATTGATTTGTTGTTAAATAAATTAAATTTATTCGGGTTTCATTTTGCAACACTCGATATACGTCAGAACAGTAAAATTCACAAACAGGTTTTTCAGCATATTGTTGATAAAGAAAACAAGCTTTTTCCAGCCAATTATTATGAGTTAACCGAAGCAGAAAAAATAAAAGTTTTATCCAAAATGTCAAGTTCATTAACCGAAGATGATTTTGAAGATGAAATTACAAAATCAACCATTGGTTCCATTCATGCCATGAAAACCATTCAAGAACGCAATGGGGAATTGGGCTGTAATCGTTACATTATCAGCAACAACGAAAGTGCGTTGAATGTAATGGAAACTTTTGCTATGTTCCATTTATGTGGTTGGAAAAACCCATCGGTAGATGTCATTCCGCTTTTTGAATCAGTAGATGATTTGCATTCTGCCGATAAAATAATGGAACAATTATATACCAACGAAACGTATAAAAAGCATTTGGAAAATAGGAATAATGTGCAAACCGTTATGCTTGGTTTTTCAGATGGAACCAAAGATGGGGGTTATTTAATGGCCAATTGGAGTATTTATAAAGCAAAAGAAATGCTCACCGCAATTTCCAGAAAATATGGCATCAAAGTGTTGTTTTTTGATGGTAGAGGAGGGCCGCCGGCTCGTGGAGGCGGAAAAACACATAAATTTTATGCGTCTTTGGGTTCGAATATTGAAAACCAACAAATTCAAATTACGGTACAAGGACAAACTATTAGTTCTAATTTTGGCACTTTGGATTCGTGTCGTTATAATTTAGAAAACCTGTTGAGTGCCGGAGCAACGAACCAATTGTTCAGCAAAGGTGAAATACTTTTGTCTGAAACAGAAAATCAAGTGCTGGATGAACTATCTCAAATTAGTTATGATAAGTATAAACAATTCAAACAACATCCCAAATTTATACCGTATTTGGAGCGAATGAGCACGTTGAATTATTATGCTAA
>JAUXNR010000682.1 GCA_030682755.1 Flavobacterium sp. | reverse complement strand
TTTTGTCTTCTCCCTTGTTATCTTGGTCTTTCTTATCTTGATCCTTTTTCTCTTGATTATTTTGATCCTGTTTTTCTTTATTTTCGTCTTTCTTGTCGTCGCTTTTTTCTTTGTCTTTGTCGCCGCCATCATCAGGATCTTCCGGATTGTTTTTCAAATACTCTTTTGCCAAAGCATAGTTATAACGCGTTTGTTCGTCTGAAGGATTATTTCTCAACGCATTTTTATAGGCTTCAACCGCTTTGGAGTATTGTTTTTCTTTCATAAAAACATTTCCAATATTATGAAAAGCTTTGTGCTTTTCTTCTTTGGTTGTAGCTTTTTCAAGTGCTTGCGAATAAGCAAACTTGGCTTCACTAGGTTGATCTTGCTTGTAAATGGCGTTTCCCAAATTATAAGCCGCTTTTGATCCTGACAAATCTTTTGAATTTGAAATTCTATATTTTGCCTCAGCTTCCGTATATTTTTTATCCTGAAATTCTTTGTTTGCTTTGGGCAATACTTTGTCTTTTTCTTTCTTGGCTTCTTGTGCCTGAATTGTTACTACAGAAAATAGAACAATAAAAATGAATAGTTTTTTCATGATTCTTTTTCATTAAATAAATTCAACTTACTAATCCAACCTGTTTTTCGTTCTAATAGAAAAATATCTAAAAACAATAATACAAAAGCAATGCCTAAAAACCATTGAAACTGCGATTTAAAATCGGCAATTTGTGTGGTTTCAAATTCTGTTTTTTCAATATTATCAAGAGCATTTTTTACAAATTCCAATACTTTTTTGGTTTGGTCGCCGCTAATATAATCGCCTTTTGTAGCTTTTGAAATTTGCTTTAAAGTAGCTTGATTGAATTTAGTAATGACTACTTCATCATTTAAATCACGTTTAAAACTTTGAATAACGCCATTTCTTTTTATGGGAATAGGGCCTCCTTTTTCTGTTCCAACGCCAATGGTTAAAATCTTGGTGTTGTTTTTTATCGCTAACTCTATGGCTGACTCAATTCCTTCTGAATGATCTTCACCATCAGAAATCAAGATGATTAATTTATTGGTGGCACTTCCTTCTTCAAAAAAACCGGTAGAAAGTTCAATGGCTTGGTCTAACGATGTTCCTTGTGAAGAAACCATATCCGTGTTCATGCTCTGTAAAAACATTTTGGCCACACCATAATCTGTGGTTATTGGCAAGACGGGAAAAGCACTTCCTGCATAAGCCACTATTCCAATTCTGTCACTTCCTAATTGATTGATGATTTGTGTTACAATTTGTTTTGTCTTATCCAATCGGTTAGGAGCAACGTCTTCTGCAAGCATACTTTTGGATACGTCAATAGCAAAAACTATATCAATTCCTTCTCGTTTAACGGTTTCAAGTTTTGAACCAATTTTTGGGTTTACTAATCCAATAATCAAACTGGCTAATGCCAATAAAATTAAACTCATTTTTAAAATGGGCTTAAAAACGGATTTCTCCGGACTAAGTCTTTTTACTAAATGTAAATCACCATATTCCTTTTGTTTTTTACTTTTCCAATATAAATTCCATAGAAAAAGCAACAACACCACCGGAATGACTGCCAGGAAATAGAAATATATTTTATTTTCAAACTCAATCATACTTTATAATAATCCTCTAAAAAGGGTTTGTTTTAACAAAATTTCAAGCAATAAAAGTAAACCCGCAATCCAAATTAAGGGTTTGTATTTTTCGTCGTAATTATAAAATTTTTGTTCTTCAATTTCGGTTGTTTCTAATTTATTAATCTCGTCATAAATCTCCTGGAGCTTACTATTGCTGGTTGCTCTAAAATAAACACCATCTGTTTTTTTAGCAATGCTTTTCATCAACGCTTCATCAATTTCAACTGGCATTAAACGGTATAAAAAACCACCGTTTGGAGCATAGGCATATGGTGATTCTGCGTTTCCGTTTGTACCAATACCAATGGTATAGACTTTTATACCATATTCTTTTGCAATATCAGCGGCGGTTTCAGGCTCAATGAATCCGGCATTATTTACACCGTCTGTTAACAAAATAATCACTCGGCTTTTGGCTTGACTGTCTTTCAACCGATTTACAGCAGTTGCTAATCCCATGCCAATTCCTGTTCCATCTTGAATCACATTGTCATATTTGATGCCTTTAATAGCTTCTAAAATGATAGATTTATCACTGGTTACAGGTGTTTTGGTATAACTTTCTGCAGCATAAACCACAATTCCGAAACGGTCATTTGTTCTGGCTTCCACAAATTCAGCGGCTACTTTTTTGAGAGATTCCAAACGGTTAGGCTTTAAATCTCGGGCCAGCATACTTCCGGAAACGTCAATAGCCATCACAATGTCTATACCGCGAGTGGTTTTGGTTTTATTACTCACATCAACAGTTCTGGGTCTTGCCATCGCTACAATTAAAAAGCTTAAAGCGAGCAATCTAAATACAAATAATATCGGTTTTAATTTTGCCAAGAAAGAAGGCTGAGCTTTAAAACCTTTTACTGAACTTATTTTTAAAGTGGCTTCCAGTTTGTTTCTTTTCAGAAAATACCAAACAATTGCAACGGGAAGCAAGGTAAATAACCAAAAAAACTGTGGATGTAAAAATGTGATGTTTTCCATAGTTACAGAGCTTTGCCCAATTCAATTGAGTTAATTATTCGATCAATTATTTCTGAAGCAATTTCATCTTCTTCCAATTTTGAAACAACTATTTGTTGTAAACCATTATTTTGTTTGAACAATACTATTACGTAATATAATTTGTTGCTTTTCTTTTTAATTGGATCCAACATGTTAAGTGTTCCATATGCTTTTATCCCTTGAGCAACACCTTGTGTATTAAAAACTTCTTGTTTTACTAAGATGTTTTGAGCACCCATTGCTTCCCATGTTTTTAAATTTCCTTCCAGAACTTTTTCCAAATCAATAGCAACACTATCCTTAAAATTAGTTGTCATAACCAATGTATAAAATTCATCTGACAAGCTTCCATACCCAAACATATTAATGTTCTTAATTTTAGATTTTGCCTCAGCAGGAATCATGTTGGAAGCATCCATTCGGGTTAAAACTTTTGGTGTTTCAATACGAATTGGCGGATCACCGTATTCACTGGTTATCCATTCTCCGTTTAAAAGTTCTTTTGTAGGATGTCCAATCAGGTTGTCTTTTATGTAATCAAATCCTTTTGTGGCAATTAAAAACGCCAAAACGCCAAATATCACAAACCCCAATCCAAATGAAGCAATAATGAGTTGTTGTTTTCTTTTTTTCTTAGCCAATCGTTCTTGAATACTTTTTGAATCATCCAAATCTTCTTCCTCTTCCACAAGATCAGGAATAGATTGATGAATTTTAAAAATTGTTTTTTCTATTTTGGTTCGGTCTTCTGCAATTTCAAATTCTAACGGTTTTGATTTGGCAAATTTTACTAAATCGGCTTGCTTTAAAACTTTTTCCAAATTTGAAATGGTCTCTCCGGACAAAGAAAGTTTTTTTCTGATGATGGCTTTTTTAAACGAATCTATTAATTCTGCCGTGGTGCTTTCCATAGCCGGAATGTCTATCGTTTCTTCAATATAGGTTCTGGCAATATCTGTAAGCTCTGAATAATAGGCTTTCACTTCGCCTCTTTCAACCAGATGTTGCTGTTCTAATTTTTTTAAATGAGCGGTCGCTTTCTCAATAGGTGTTGCATAAACAATGGCTTCTTCTTTTGGTTTTTGATTTTTCTTTAAATAAACATAAACCAAATATCCCAAACCTAAGAGTACTAATAAACCGAGGACATACATCCACCAATTGCCTAAAAATCCTTCCGCTTGAGCAATATCTTTGATGTCATACATGTGTTGTTTCAAGGTGTCTACTGCAACGGGTGTAAACTCTAACAACAAACTATCAGAAAAATGGGCTTTATCGTTGATGGTTATTTGCAGTCTTGGCAACACATAAGAGCCGCTATCCCATTGTGTTAATCCATATTTTTTTACTAAGTGGTATTTAAAATCTTCTCGGATGGTGTCGGTGGGATAACTTTCTAAAACCTCCAAAGATCCAAACAAATTCCCTTCCGGAAAAATCACTTTTGACAATGTGTCAACCGTGGTTTTTAACGTAAGATTTATTTGTGCTCCAATTTTAACTTTGGTGCTGTCAACAGCAGTTGTTACTCTTCTTTGTTGAGCAAAAACGACAGTTGAAAGGAATAAAAAGACTATATATACTTTAATTTTCATTTTTTGTTTCACAGCGATTTACAAAGTTTTTTTGAAATTTGCTTATGATTATCTTGATTTAAAATAGCTCAGTAATTTGGTTACATAACTTTCGTCAACTCTTGTATTGACCGTTCCTGAGCCACATTTTGAAAAGGTGTCTTTAAAAAAATCTACTTTTTCACGATAGTATTTTTCATAAGACATTCGAACCGATTTAGAACTCGTATTTACCAAAAGTGTTTCGCCGAATTCTGCATCTAACATGTTTACCATGCCCACATTTGGCATTTTTTCTTCTCGAATGTCATATACCCTGATTCCGGTTATGTCATGTTTTTTTCCGGCTATTTTTAACGTATGTTCATAATTGTCATCTGCAATGAAATCGGATATAAAAAACACAATGGCTTTCTTTTTCATCACGCTCGACAAAAATTTTAAGGCTTGAGAGATATTTGTCTTGTTGCTTTTTGGTTTGAATTCAATTAATTCTCGAATGATTCGCAACACATGTGATTTTCCTTTTTTAGGAGGAATGTACAACTCAATTTCATCAGAAAATAAAATCAACCCAATCTTGTCATTATTTTGTGTAGCCGAAAAAGCCATGGTGGCGGCAATTTCTGTTACAATCTCACTTTTCAATTGATTTTTGGTACCAAAACTTTCTGAACCCGAAATATCTACCATTAACATCATGGTTAATTCCCGTTCTTCCTCAAAAACTTTGATATACGGTTCGTTATAACGGGCAGTTACATTCCAATCAATCGCACGAACATCATCACCAAACTGATATTGACGCACTTCAGAAAAAGTCATACCTCGGCCTTTGAAAGACGTATGGTATTCTCCCGAAAAGATGTGATCACTCAATCTTCGGGTTTTGATTTCTATTTTTCGTACTTTTTTGAGTAAGTCTTTTGTTTCCATAATTTAGTTACGGGTTACGGGTTACGGGTTACGGGTTAAAACTTTCAACTCGCAACTTTAAAACTCGCAACTTTTATTAAGGTACCTCAATCTCGTTTACAATTTTATTAATGATTTCAACCGAAGTGATGTTTTCAGCTTCTGCTTCATACGTAACCCCAATTCTGTGACGTAAGACATCATGAACAACAGCACGAACATCTTCAGGAATTACATAACCTCTACGTTTGATAAATGCATAGCATTTGGCAGCCGTAGCTAAGTTGATACTTCCACGAGGAGACGATCCAAAACTGATTAATGGTTTTAAACTTTCTAATTTATATTTTTCAGGGAAACGCGTAGCAAAGATGATATCTAAAATGTATTTCTCAATTTTTTCATCCATATACACTTCGCGAACGGCTTCTTGAGCACGAAGAATTTGATCGATGGAAATAACGGCATTTACTTTTTCATAACTACCTTTTAAATTTTGACGAATAACCATTCGCTCGTCTTCCATTTTTGGGTAATCAATAACTGTTTTCAGCATAAAACGATCCACTTGTGCTTCCGGTAACGGATAGGTTACTTCTTGCTCAATTGGATTTTGCG
>JAUXNR010000855.1 GCA_030682755.1 Flavobacterium sp. | reverse complement strand
TCCATTTTTGATGCTCAAGGCAGAAAAGTAATACATGAAAAATTGGAAGGCATTCAAACAATTAATACCACGAATCTTCATTCCGGAATATATACCATTAGGTTGGATGATGGGAAAAAAATAAGCTATAAAAAAGCAATTAAGAATTAAAACAATGAAACTCGCTAATTTTGCGGGTTTCATTTTAACTAATAATGCTTAAATATCGCTCTAAACTTTCTTTTTCAGTTTTTGCAATAAATACCAGAAAATCTTCTTTGTTTTTTTCAGTTTGAGCAATTTCTAGTGCTTGATAATAACTCATTCGTGTTTCATAATCCCCTTTAATATTGGCAATTACGTAACCATGTTGAAGTAAAATCAAGTTCATTACCAAACGAGAAGTTCTTCCATTGCCATCTATAAACGGATGAATGTTCACCAAACGTTCATGCATTTCAGCGGCCAAAATAACAGGATGTAATTTGCTTTTTTGAGTTTCATACCACAAAAAGTAATCTTCCATTTCTTTTGGAACCAAATAGGGCTGGGGTGGCATATGATTACTTCCCTTTATCATGACTTGAACTCTTCGATAGCGACCTGCATCTTCAGGAATGATGCCTCGAAGAATTAAATTATGAATGGTCAAAAGTTCACGCTCGTTAAACGAAAAACCTCGTTCCGTCAATTGTTTGATGTACCCAATTGCTTCTTGGTGATTGATGGCTTCCAAATGTTCACGCATACTTTTTCCGGATACCGTTAAACCTTCGTTTATTACCAAATCTGTTTCTCTTAAAGTTAGCGTGTTTCCTTCAATGCGGTTGCTCTCAAAAGTATATTCCAATTCCAGAGCTTGTGTAATTTTAAAACTATCGTTACTTCTTTTTTGATCTAAAATTTTCTTTAAAGTATCAATTTCATTTAAAAGTTCTTGTAACGTATTGGAGAGCTTCTTTTGATTAAAACTCAAATTATATTTGATATGCTCTTCTGCAACATGAAGTGCTTTTAAAGCAATTTCATCTGTTCCAATTTCATAAAGGATTTTTTCTTTTAACCAAGCAATTAACAAAGTTTCATAATCGATTTCTAAAAGCGTTGCTAATTTTGCTAATTGATCTTTGGTTGGTTTTCTGCTACCACTTTCAAATTTACTGACCAAAGCCTGGTCTATCCCGAGGAGTTGAGCAACTTCTCTAGTTTTTAATTCCTTTTTTTCTCTTGCATTTTTTAGTAAATCTTTCATAACTTAAAACTGTCATGACAAATTTAGTCATAAATTTAAAAGGCGAAAAACTCCTACTCAATTTTTTTCAACATATATTTTTGAAAAAGAGTAGAATTAAAACGATTTTTTTACTCGGTCTAAATCCCGATTGGTATCTCTTTCTTTGATAGACTCTCTTTTGTCGTAGTTTTTCTTTCCTTTCGCTAAAGCGATTTCTAATTTGGCATATCCTTTTTCATTCACAAAAAGGCGTAAAGGAACAATAGTCAAACCTTTGTTTTGCATACTTTTTTCTAAGCTTTTCAATTCTTTTTTATTCAACAAAAGTTTGCGTTCGCTTTTTGCTTTGTGGTTATAGTGGGTTCCGTAAAGATATTCTTCTACTTGTGAATTTATGACAAACAATTCGTTGTTATGAAATTCACAAAAACTTTCAGTAATGGAAGCTTTGCCTAATCTAATGGATTTTATTTCTGTTCCGGTCAAAACAATTCCGGCAGTATAAACATCCAAAATTTCATAGTCAAATTTGGCCCGCTTATTAAGTATGTTAATGGTTTTTTGCATAGCATGCAAAGGTAAGAACATTTATGCTTTTTTTATAAATTTTATTGCCATAGAAAAATATTCCTGTCAATGATTTTTATCAGTTTATTTCTTTTTTGTTAAAATTATTTTTGAACTGTAATTTTAAATACATTAAAAAATGAAAAAAATAGTGTTCGCATTAATTGCGACGTCATTATTCATGACAAATTTTACGCAAGCTCAAGAGAGTAATACCGAAAATGATTTTAAAAAATGGCAAGTTCGACTTAGGGGAATTGGAGTAGTTCCAAACGAAAAGGCTAAAATTGGAATTATTGGTGGTGATGTAGCCATTTCAAACGCATTGGTTCCGGAATTAGATTTTACTTATTTCTTTACTAAAAATTTCGCAGTCGAATTGATTCTGGGAACTACTAAACACGACGTTCATACCGTAGGTTCTGATATTTCTGCAATCGGTGGTCCAACAAGTTTTGATGTTGATTTGGGTAGTGTGATGTTATTGCCGCCAACATTAACCGCACAGTATCACTTTTTTCCTTTAAGAGATAAAAGTTTCAAACCTTATGTTGGAGCAGGGGTGAATTACACCATTTTTTATAATGTGAAAGAGGGAGATGTTGTTAAAGGAATAGCATATGATAACGCTATTGGATTTGCAGCTCAATTTGGATTTGATGTCATGTTTGACGATACATTTTTTGTGAATTTTGACGTAAAACGTTTGTTCTTAAAAACAGATGTTTCTGTTGATGCAACAAACTTAGCTGAAGGTTTAGTTATTCCGGCAGAAGTTGAAATAAATCCATGGATTATTGGTTTAGGATTTGGAATGAAATTTTAAGTAGTTATTGGTTAGTTAATTTTATTCTAAATTGTAAAGGTTGACATTGAAGGATGTCAGCCTTTTTTATTTGATTACAATTTGGGTTTGGTCAACTGATGATGAACTTTGTTGTCGGTAATTGAAATTGTGTAGAGATTTCCAAATTCATTTTCATCAATTTGATCATAAATTTCTTTGCCTAAAAAGTCATTAATATGTTTTGGAATGGTATTGCTATGACCCACAACTAAAATTGTTTTCCCAAGGTGGTTTGCTGCAATTTCTTTCAAAGAAAAAGCAACCGGTTGATAAAATTGAATTTCTTTATTTTTTGTTGAAGCAACAGAAGAAATTGTTTGTTGCGTTCTAATGGTTAAAGTGGTATAAAAAATTTCTAAAGGTATTTTTTCAAAATAGTTGGCCCAACGTAAAGCTCTTTCAACGCCTTGTTCAGATAATTCCGGATTTTTTGAGGCATCAGCTTTTTCTGCATGGCGAATGAGGTAGATGGTGGTGGTTTGCGTTTCTTGTGATTGGATTAAAGAGGAAGCCAAGACAAGAATGAGAAAAAGTATTCTTTTCATAGTTCGATTTTTAGTAAATTTAAAGAAATAGTTTAAAAGTGAAAAAATCTCATGTATATTTTTTGTGATAACTATTCAAACCCTTACTTTTGCACCCACTTCTCGGGATGTAGAGCAGCCTGGTAGCTTACTAGCATGGGGTGCTAGGGGTCGCTGGTTCGAATCCAGTCATCCCGACAGTAAAATCTCTTGAGCTTTGCTCAAGGGATTTTTTTATGTACTAAAATTTAGAAAGCTCGCTTTCTAAATTTTAGTACATAAAAAAATCCATAAACTTTTGAAAAAAGTTTTAAGGATTTTACTAGCATCAAACCCCCTCTCTGGATCATGAAATGATCCAGTCATCTCTGCTTCAAAACCATTTTACTTTAACCTAATCTATCAAAGCTCTTTTTCCATTTTTATATTCGCTCTTTCATAAAGTCCTTTTTCGAGTTCAATTTCGGTGAAACCATACTTTTTATAGAGGTGAATGGCAGAAAATAATTGTGTGTTTGAATATAAAATAATTGTTTTTATCTGTTTTTGCTTTGCCACAGCTAAACAATGTGCAAGTAACAATGTTCCAATTTTATGACCTTGTGCTTTTGAGGTAACGGCCATTTTTCCTAATTCAAAAACAGTTTCACTTTTCTTTAATAACGAAGCTGTTCCAACAATTTCATCATTTAGTTTGGCATAAAAAATAAATCCGCCTTTATCAATAATTTGTTCTTTTGGATTGGAAAGCGAAACGCGATCACTTTCCTCCACCCGAAAATACTTTTCCAACCATTCATAATTTAGTGTTTTGATGGGTTCGTGTAGTTCGTCTGAAAAATTAATGAGTTCAATTTTATTTTTGGACATGAAGGAGGTTTGGATTTTATATTTTGCTCCGAAGTTAGGAAACTAAGGCTAGCAGGGACTTCATCAAACTTTGATTTTACTTACTTAAAGCTTTTAAAATTCTTTCTTCACTTATTACAATATCTCTAAAAAGGACATGTGGGAATTCTTGATATTTAGAGACCTTGAATCCATTGAAGATTTTAATTAGAGTTGGAGCTGTTATGAGAGATAGATTCATTTCAGTATCCATTTCACAATCATAAATAAAATCATCACTGAATTCTGGTGCAACCAAAAGAATTTTTACAATCCTTAGATTGTTTTTTAAGGCAAGGTTTTGATATGATTTTAGTTGTCTTGATACAGAGCTAAATTTGTTATAGCCTTTTTCTTTGCTAGTTTTGCATTCTACAATAATTATTTCATTATTATTCAAATTCAAAAGGATATCCATCATATCATTTTGAGTATTTAATTGATTTTTTAATTTATCATCGATATTGAAACCTAACCCTTTAAAAATAATTTTTGTTAACTCTTCAAATTTTAGACCTAGTTCACTTTCTTTAA
>JAUXNR010000854.1 GCA_030682755.1 Flavobacterium sp. | reverse complement strand
AAAAGTTGATAAAATTTCTGATGAATATTTTATTCATGAAACCCAATCGGAACTTAATTTTCCCTTAAAGTTGAGGTTTTGTAACGTAAGTGACATAACTATATCCGATGCAAAAACTATCTTTGTGGATGCAGATGCGTTAAAGTTTCCTTTAAAACTTCGTAAATGGCAAGAAGGTGATTATTTTTACCCTTTTGGAATGAACGGAAAAAAGAAGTTGAGTAAATTTTTTAAAGACGAAAAATTTTCAATCATCGATAAAGAAAACGCATGGCTTTTATGCTCTGAAAATCAAATCGTTTGGCTTGTTGGAAAACGTTTGGACGACAGATTTAAAGTAACCGAAAACACACAAACTATTTTAAAAATAGCAGTATTATAATGAAGAATTTAATTTTTACACTCCTTACACTTTTTGCTTTTACTTTTTCGCAAGCACAAATTTTAGATCCTGTAAAATGGAAAACGTCCATTGAGCAAAAATCGGATACCGAATTTCTTTTAAAATTTGATGCTACCATTCAAAAAGATTGGCATATTTTTTCACAGTTTACGCCTGAAGGAGGTTCGCTTCCAACCATTTTTATTTACGAAAATTCTAAAGGGAATTACCAATTGGTAGGCAAAACAACAGAAAGTAAGTATAAAGTAAAATTTGAAGAAGTTTTTGGAGTTGATGAGTACTTGTTTGAAGGTTCTGCACAATTTCAGCAATTAGTGAAAGTGACAAATCCCGCTTTGAAATTGATTAAAGTAGAAGTAGAATACCAAGCTTGTCTGGAACAATGTATTCAACAATACAAATCTTTTGAATTTATTGTACCTAATAATCAGACGGTAGTTTCAGATTCAGAAGAAGTTGGAAGCTTATCCTCCATTACTCTAACAACTACTGAAGTGGATTCTACCTCTACCAAAGTAGCTGAAGAAAAATCCAAGAAAGCTGAAAAACAGGAAGAAAAGAAAGATCTTTGGACAATATTTATCGTTGCTTTTCTATCAGGATTTCTAGCTTTATTGACACCTTGTGTTTTTCCAATGATCCCAA
>JAUXNR010000851.1 GCA_030682755.1 Flavobacterium sp. | reverse complement strand
GTGAAAAAATAAAACAGTATCCCAAAAACCAATTCTTTTTTGAATTTTTTTGTCTTGAAAACCAAGAAAGATACAAGCAGTAATAATAATGGGCTTAACCAATAAATCAAATCAAGGGTTTCACCCGATTTAGGATAAAAGTGGGTAACACATAAATTTAGCGGTGCAAAAAGTTTTACAATGTAAAACGAAAGAGAGTAAGATATCAGGAAAACCCTTTCGAACCACGTAAAAGGCAGATGTGAATAAATTGTCCCGGAAGCTTTTTGTGATAATATGGCAAGAATTCCGAACAAGACCGAAATGGCAAGAAATGGGATTTTTTCAGCAATATTTTTGATCGAAAAACCCCTTTTTAAATAATAATCAAGTAAAAACAAAACCAGCGGAAGACTTACAGCCATTGATTTGGAGAAGCAAGCACCCGTGAAAAGCAGAAAAGAAAATATCAGGTTACGGATTTGGGGTTTGCCCAAAATATATTTGAGATAAAAAATCAAGCTCCCCATGTAAAAAGCCATGAAAAGCAAATCCTTGCGTTCGGTAATCCACGAAACCGATTCGACATGCATGGGGTGGACACCGAAGAAAACCGCCACTAAAAAAGCAATATTGATATTTTTGCTGAAAAGCTTAAAAAAATAAAACACCAAAACAACATTGAGAAGGTGCAAAAGGAAATTCAAAACATGGTATGGCTTGGCTGTCAGACCAAATAACTCGTATTCAATTGCAAAGCTTAACGTGGTGATTGGGTGATAGTTGCCTCCATAAAATGTCGTGAATATTTCTTTAATTGCTCGAAACGAAAGGTCCTTGGTAAGTTCACTGTTCAGAACATAAACATTATCGTCCCAATTTGAGGCAAAATCGTTGTTGATGGAATTTGAGAAAGTGATCGCGGTAATTACGACCGCAAGCAAAAGCAGTAATAATGAACTGCTTGTGGCCTTTTTATCCGTTTCCTGCTTTTTGATTTGAGGAATGGTATTAGCTTTTTTTTGCTTCATTCGATATCCAATAAATTCCAAAAGTAAAAATAGGTATTTATTTAACCCTTGGGAAATTAAAAAAAATTGCTTTTGTGTTGAAATAAAAAAAGCCGGAAACCCGGCTTTTTAAAAATTTTGTTAAGGGACTATTTGGTTCCCATTATTTTCACATTGTCCACTTTCCAGTTGGAGGCAGTACTGCTGCCAACACCTGAAGATTTATAACGGAAAGCGATATAGATTTTCTTGTTTGCATAGGCATTAAGTGATAGCGAACCACTCGAGGTCCATAGCTGTGAGTTTGTTGGCGACAAAGTTGCCGGAAGCTTAACCCAAGTGTCTTGAGAAGGGTCTCCCGAACCTGAATAATCCTGCGATACAAATGCCTCAAAAGGTGTCGGGTTTCCAGTATCCGAATAACGGGTCCAAGTGCTGAAAACTAAATCATAACTTACATAACCATTTAAGGTGACAGCAGGAGAGATCAACCAATCATCGCTACCAACATCACCGCCAAAACCGTTAGCACTCATTGAGCTTGTTGTAGCATCAAAAGCCCAGTCTTTGTTGCTGGCAACACTGAATATCACCCAATTTGTTGGTGCAACATCAAATTTTTCTTTCCAGAGAACCGGCTCAGGGATAAAATTCTTTACATCATTGATGTCGCGGATGGTAAATTGTTTGATACCATTGTATATACTGTAAACCCCGATAAGTGAGCCAATTCCTTCCGGAAGTTTAGTGGCGGCAAAATTTGCATATTTGGAGCTCCTTACTTCAATAACATTCCCCAATTTGTCAACAGCTTTGCGGCTGGTGGCTTCAGCGGTCGAAGGTGCGAAAACCTGACCGTTATCAGTGAATTCTAAACTGTCAATCTTAATCAAAGTGCTCAAATCGAGTGATGATAATGCCGAAATGGTTCTAAGGGCAGGAACAGGTGCAATACTCGGCAAACTATCCTTGAAAAAATGGTTATCGATAAAAACACTTGGGATACGGCCTATTGCACCATTAAAAATATAGCCAAGTTGCACCAGGTTTCCATAATTGCCCAAATAAAGGCCTTTACATTTGATAAAAACCCTTTGGCCAAGGCGGTATTCGGTGTAAAGGTTGGTCTTGTCCACTTTCAATTCAATACCTGCAGTATGGTCCTGGATAATCATGGTCTTGTAATAATTGCCCGATTCATCATTCGCAACGATAATACCCTGAATTATAATATCGGTTTTGATTGAATCTAAGCCTCCCGAATACATTGCTTTTAGCCCGGCAATAGTAGTGTTCGATTT
>JAUXNR010000849.1 GCA_030682755.1 Flavobacterium sp. | reverse complement strand
TTGGGATTTACAATGTTTTTACAGATAGTAGACTATCAAAATTTGATTTTGTTACAAAAAAAGAAATAAAAAAAGCCTCCACGTGGGAGGCCATGTCAAATAATAAAACAACTAAACTATCTTTTCAAAGAAAAGTGTGCTTTGAATTCTTTTTTACGGTTATCTTCTTCATAAGTAACCGTAAACCAATAATCAGAAGAAGGTAGGGGTTGACTGTTAAATGTACCATCCCATCCGTCTCCATTCGGATATATTTGTTTAACTAATTTTCCGTATCTGTCATATATATAGATAACTGCATTGGTTTGTCCTGATAAATCTTTAATATTCCAAGTATCATTGTGTCCATCTCCGTTTGGTGTGAAAAATTTCGGATAGTTAACCACTAAAACCTCATCTGTTGTAGTGCCACAACCATTTTTATCTCTAACAGTAACGGTATGAATTCCTGAAGAAACATTATCAAAAGTTGGACTGTCTTGGAAAGGACTGTCATCCATCTGGTATTCATAATTTCCTCCAACACCAACGGCGTTAATCGTAACAGAATTGGTATTGCTGAATGCCATGCTTACCGTGAAACTTATTGTTGCAGGCTCTGAAGCCAATACTTCAATCATTGTAGGTTCTGAAGAACAACCCGTAGCAATATTTGTTGCAATTACAAAATACATTCCCGGAGCAGAAACAGTTAATGTGTTTCCAAATTCACCATTTATTCTGGTTTCATTCAAATACCATTCAAAATTGTGAGTAGCGGTAGCCAAGTTTGTAGTAATAGTGTATGTACTCAATACATTTCCTGTGGCACTTTCAACACATACATAACCATCAACAGGAGTTGGTTCCGGAAGTTTATGCACAATCAAAGCAACAGGTTTTATGTCATAACAATCCGGAGCTAACGTATTGCTCACCCTTACAAATATGTTTTGTAATATAGTGCTGGTAAAAGCATTGATGTTAGAAGTAGCATCAGCTAAAGTGGCATGATAGGTCACAACAAATTCACTTCCGCTTTGAGAACCAAGTACAAAACTATTTAATGTTGTTAAATCAAATGTTGTAATACCATCGTTAGTTCCATCTTCATCACAAACTCTTCTGTTGTTTACAGGAATAGTATAAGCAACAGGTTGTGATACAATGGTTACTGTAAATTCATGCTCGTCTGAGCAATTTGGAGTATAATTTGAATTAGCAAAAACATATAGTGTTTGAGAGGTGGTAAGCACAGTTCCGGCTGCTACTTGACCACCGGTTCCATTCGGACCGTTGTAATAACGTCCTACGGTTAATGCTGGTAAGGTATAGCTTGAACAAGCAACAACATCTGCAGGTTCGTCAACATTAAAAATATTTACTTGGAAACTTTTTTGATCAAAACAGTTCGGTGTTGTTCCCGTTTCTGCATAAACATATAGAAATTGACTTGTTGTTAATTCTGTACCGGCTGTTAGCATAGTGCCTCCGCCATTAGTTTCAGTGTAATAATTCCCTACAGATAAAGCCGGTAAAACATACGAATTACAAACAGAAACTGTTGAAACAGGAGCTACAATAGGTGTTGCATTTACAGTGATGGTAAATGATGTTTCATCAACACAAGAAAATGAAGGTCTGATTTGGTTCTTTTTGTGAATATATAAAGTTTGAGAAGTTGTGATAACAGTTCCCGGTGATACTACCGTACCAAAACCATCAGATCCATTTGGTGCAGTATAATATAAATTGTTTTCAGATAATGTAGGAAGCACATAGCTGTCACAAACTACAATATCATCTGAAGAATCGGCTTCAATGTCAAATACGTTTACTTGGAAACTTGTTTCAGAGGAACAACCATTTCCTGTGGCATAGACATATATTACTTGTGATTCTGTAATTACATGGCCGCCATTTAGTTGTTGTCCTGTTCCGTTTGGACCTGTATAATAATTACCTAATTCTAAATCTGTTAATACATAACTGTTGCAACCATCAATATCACCTCTGGCATCAATCTCTGGTTTTTGATTGGGGTTGATTTCAAAACTAACATCATTTTGACATCCCTCACCGTTATTTAAATAGATGAATAAAGATTGTGCCGTGGTAATTTCTGCTCCGGCAAACAAAACAGTTCCTGTTCCGTTTGGTCCCGTAAAATAGTTTCCAACCGGAATAGCGGGTAAGATGTACGACTCACAAGCTGTGGTTATTTCAGGAACTTCAATTACTGGTAAAGTAATGGAAATTGTGAAATTAAGGTTGTCAGTACAGTTTGGTTGTGATTGACTCACTGCATAAACATAAATGGTTTGACTATTACTAATAACGGTGCCCTCCGGAATTTGTGTTCCTGTTCCGTTTGGTCCCGTGAAATAACCACCTATTGGTAATTCAGGTAAAGTATAACTTACACATTCTGTTGTAGAAACTGGGGTTTCCAGTCCTATGAAGACTTTAAAGCTAGTTTCTGATGTACATATTGAGTTATGGGCATAAATAAAAATGGTGGTCGTTTCCGTAATTACTGTTCCAGCCGGAAGTAAATTTCCTGTGCCATGAGGAGCATCATAATAATTTCCGGCTGCTATTGCTGGTAAAGTATATGATGAACAGTCAAATACATCTTCATAAATTGCAATTTCAGGATTTGGAACTATAGCTATGTTATAACCTAAATTAATTTCGCAAATAGGTTCAACTGTTGAAATGAAATAAAAATATACATTTTGAGTAGCTGTTATGGCAGTACCGGGCACAAGTATGCTTCCCGCTCCATTAGGTTCTGTAAAATAATTAC
>JAUXNR010000839.1 GCA_030682755.1 Flavobacterium sp. | reverse complement strand
CAAAATAAAATCACCTTGTTTCAAAGGTTGTTATTTTTCAAAAATGAGTATAGTTTCTTTTTTTAATGATTTGTTTGGAAGTTAAGAACTAAACTTAAGAAATATTAAATTGGATATTGTTGCATGAAATTACCATAGTTTTATTTGAGGTTAAGCATTTCATTATTTATTTTTCTTAAAAGCGTTGAAGTTTATTCCTTCAAAATAAAAATGCTCATTCAAATTGCCTTTATATTCATGAAATTCAGCAACTCTTTTTTCTGGATTTAAATTGAATAGGCGATATAAATAATAGGAATTGGAGTTGAGTTCTGAAAATTTAAGTTCAGTCAATGAAATTTGAAACTCTTTATTATAATTTGCAGTGGTAGTTTTTACTTCAATCTTCTTTTCGCTACCATCAAAATTTCTAGAAAAAATATCATAACCCTCTCCATCTTTTACCTTAATCACTTCATTTGCAAATGCGTCTTTTCCATTTGCTTTTAGTATTTTTTTTTCATACTCTATAACTAGTTCTTCCCCTAATTGCCCAATTTTAGCTAGATTCCTATTTTGTTCTTCCCAATTAATATCAACTCCCTGAAAATCGAATGTTCGAATAGGAATTTCGTTATAGCCTTCAGTAGGAGTTTTCCTTTTTATTAGATTCTCTTTGTTTGATACCCAATATTCATGAACCTGCTTTTGCATTTTTTTTGCAAAGGCCTTTTTATTATGTTCATATTTATCCATGAGACCTAGTTCAATACATAAATCATAAAAACCATTTCCCCATTCATCTTTATCTAAACGTTTTGCCATTACAGTTAATGGAGGTCTATTGTTTTCACTTTCAAATCTAGCTATATCATCCAAAATTGAATGTAACAAACTGATATTAGGGGAATCGTATCCTAATTGCTCAAGAAATGCACTATAAGCAATCGGATTATTTGAAATGGCCCTTTGAATTAAAATAAGTCTTGCTTCTTCATTCATATACTTAATTAAATTAATCTCCCTTCAAATGCCATTTTTAAAATACTTTGCCTTAAAGTTTCTGCCTGCTGCAAACTTTGGCTGATGGTTTCTTCTATTTTATCGCATACGGTTAGTTTGCTTTCTAATTCGGAGACGATGAATTGTTGTTCATTTAAGGGGCAATAAGGAAATTCAATTTGTCTGATTTTTTCTTGACCAATGTTTCTCATTGAATCTTGATTTCCAGTGGAAAGGACTTCAATTTGTTTTCTACCTTTCCTTGAACGCAAATAATAAAGGACATATTCTTTTAGTACATCTTGCGAAAAAGTGAATCTTAAAATCTTATCACTAAGCATTAATTTCTTGTTAACCTTTTTTACAATTACACAAGCCCCAATAAATTCGATTGTATTTGCACGACTAAACAAAAAATCACCTTTCTTGATAAGATAATTGGCATTAAATAAATCTTTTGAAAAACACGTCTTACTTTCCATCTCATCAAAAAAACCCCATGTTACAGAGCTTACTTTTATTATTCCAACCTCATCAATATATGGTGGCCTTTCATCACACCTATA
>JAUXNR010000838.1 GCA_030682755.1 Flavobacterium sp. | reverse complement strand
TATAGCATTCCGGTTTTGGGAATTTTAGGCATCTATTTTCAAGGTGTTTGGAGTTATAGTGCTTTTTTTTATGCTTTTATTTTGATTCCTATTCTAGAGTATTTTTTACCTATTGACAATACAAATTATTCAGAAAATGAAATAGAAAATCTTTTGCAAAACAAATTCTATAATGTGTTGTTATATTTAAATGTGCCTATCGTTTTTGGTTGTTTGTATTTCAGTTTTACCATTATACAAACGAAAGAGTTGTCATATTTTGAATTGATTGGAATCATTCTAAGTCTTGGTATTATATTGGGATCAAACGGAATAAATGTTGCACACGAACTGGGGCATAGAAAGCTATTATTCGAACGAATATTAGGTAAAATTCTTTTGATTCCTTCGCATTACACTCATTTTTTTATAGAACACAATCACGGACACCACCTAGATGTTTCTACTCCTGAAGACCCTTCAACGGCAAAATACAATCAAAATTTATATGCTTTTTGGATTCAAACTGTCACCGGAACATATCTAAAGGCTTGGAAAATTCAAAAAAAGTTAAACAAACTGGAAAATCGTTCCTTGTTTTCATTAAAAAATGATATGTTCTGGTTTACTGTTTTGCAGTTTAGTTATTTAACAATTGTATTTCTACTATTCGGTTTAAAAGTTTTAATTGTGGCTATTCTTTCCGGAGTTGTTGGTTTTTTGCTATTGGAAACCATAAATTATATTGAGCATTATGGCTTAAAAAGACAACTTTTGCCATCCGGAAGATTTGAACGTGTTTCTGAAAAGCATTCTTGGAATTCTAATCATGTACTAGGAAGAATAATTTTATATGAATTAACACGACATAGTGATCATCATTATAAATCCAACAAACAATATCAAATTTTAGAATACCATGCTGAGAGTCCACAATTACCGTTAGGATATCCCGCATCAATGGTTATTTCCTTTATTCCACCTCTTTGGTTTGCATTAATGAATAAAAGAATTCCTCACGAAATGAAATAATTTTTTTGAGGGATAACGTATCTTTGCACAAAATTTAAAAACCATGTCAAGACCTGTTAGAGTTCGTTTTGCTCCAAGTCCAACCGGACCATTACATATTGGAGGTGTTAGAACCGCTTTATTCAACTATTTATTTGCAAAGAAAAACAATGGTGTTTTCTATTTGAGAATTGAAGATACGGATCAAAATCGATTTGTTCCGGGGGCAGAACAATATATTTTTGAGGCCTTAGAATGGTTGGGGGTTTCTCCGGATGAAACGGTGAATAAAAACGAAAAGTTTGGTCCCTATCGTCAAAGCGAGCGAAAAGTGATTTATAAACAATATGCCGATCAATTGATAAATTCAGGTTGGGCCTATTATGCTTTTGATACTGCTGAGGCTCTGGATTTGCACAGAAAACAGCATGAAGAACAGGGAAAAACGTTTATATATAACTGGCACAATAGAGAAAAGCTTGATACTTCTTTGGTAATTTCTAAAGAAGAAACCGATAGAAGAATTGCGTCAGGAGAGGATTTTGTGATTCGTTTTAAGACTCCGGTAAATGAAGTTTTGGAACTAAAAGACATCATTCGTGGTGATATAAAATTTGACACCAACTTACTAGACGATAAAGTTTTATTCAAAAGTGATGGCATGCCAACCTATCATTTGGCCAACATTGTTGACGATCATTTGATGGAAACCTCACATGTTATTCGTGGCGAAGAATGGTTGCCTTCACTGCCGCTACATTTTTTATTATATAAAGCATTTGGATGGGAAGCACCTGAATTTGCTCACTTACCTTTGATTTTAAAACCAATTGGAAATGGCAAATTATCAAAAAGAGATGGGGATAAAATGGGGTTCCCTGTGTTTCCTTTAGAATGGAAAACAGAAGAAGGAATTTCATCAGGATATAGAGAAAAAGGATATTTTCCGGAAGCAGTGATTAACTTTTTAGCCTTGTTGGGATGGAATGACGGCACTGATCAGGAATTGTTTAGCTTAGATGAACTGGTTGAAAAATTTGACTTAAACCGCGTTCACAAAGCCGGTGCTAAATTTGATCCTGAGAAAAATAAATGGTTTAATCATCAGTATTTACAAAAGCAAAGTGATGAAAATCTGGTGGATGAATTCCAGAAAATTGTTTTAGAAAAAACAGGAAAATGTGATTTCTCATTAGCCGAAATGACAAAAATCGTGGGTTTAATCAAAGAACGGGCAAATTTTGTTTCAGATTTCTGGGATTTAGCCGATTATTTCTTTGAAGCACCAACATCTTATGATGAAAAAGCCTATAAAAACTGGAAAGAAGAAACACCTGTATTGATGAAACAAGTGATTAAAGTTTTGGAATCCATTGATGGTTTTACATCTTTAAACATTGAAACGATTTTAAAAGATTGGATGACAACCCATGAAATTGGGATGGGAAAAGTGATGCAACCACTTCGATTAAGTTTGGTTGGAGCTTTAAAAGGGCCGCATTTGTTTGATATTATGGAGTTGATTGGGAAGGAAGAAACCGTTAAAAGAATACTAAAAGCGATAGAAAAAATTTAATTTTGTTAAAAGGTTTTACTTTTGTGACATGTTAAATGCAATTCGACATTCTAAAATAACAGTATTTGTTTGGGGCTTTATGGCTTGCTACCTGTTGAATATCAGCGTAGATGTTACCTCTTTGTTTGCCGAGAACGAAAAAAAACATATTCATTATAACGAACAAGAAAGTATTATTGAGCTCGTTTTCGAAAAAGTCTTAGGCTTTGAAGATGCTATTCCTGAGAACAATACTAACGACAACGAAAAAAATCAAACGATGAAAAAAGGGTTTGCAACAGATAAATTTGTGCTGCCTTTTTTGGAAATTAAAACAAAATTGATTGTCGTTAATTCTGTTAAAAAGAATTTATATTACAGCAACAACTTTCTTCTAAAACCATTTCTGGAAATTCATTCTCCACCTCCAGAGGTTTAATTTAATTTATAAATACGTTTGTTTTCTATCTGAAGACATTCAAAATTATTAGTATAAATTTTAAAATTAAACCATCATGAATCAATTTTGTTTGAAGCAATTATTTTGCTTCCTATCGCTGCTTTTTATAAGTCAAACATCATTTTCTCAAACCGAATTAGAAATCAATAAAACGTTGAAAGACAGTTTATATATTGATGAAGTTCAAAACAAAACCGAAAAACCAAAAGTATTACACGCTGAACCTTTATATATCGATTTAATACGAGATTTGGGAGCTCGAAAAGGCGAAAAAGAATGGAATGTTGGGTTTGGAATAACAGACAATGATCAATATGATGAATATCTAGCTTTAGTAGAATATGAGTGGGCTCCAATAGATCGATTGGGACTGGAAATAGAATTACCTTTTACAATTTATCCATCAAACAGCAACGGAATGAGTCCGGGAAGCAAACTAAACAGTTTGAAATTAGCCGCTCAATACTCCTTTTATGTCTCCGAGAAACAAAAAACATCTTTGGCACTTGGTTATATTCAAGAATTTGAAATGAACGAATTCAACAATTATGGTAATGGGAAGTTGTTTGTTGGCAATGTTTACAATCCGTTTTTTGTTGCAGCCAAAAGATGGGGAAACAATTTCCACACTTTGCTTTACACGGGTCCCGCAATAATTCATCATTTTTCAGATAATTCATCATATACCAACTGGCAAATTAATAGTAATGTACATTATATGATTTCGGGAACACGAAATTTCATTGGTATTGAATTTAATAAAGAAGTCACAAAAACTGATTTCGACATGACTATACGGCCTCAAATGCGAGTTGGAGTTACCGAAAATTTGTTAATTGGAATTGTTACGGGAATTCCTATCAGCAGGGAAAACGAACGATTTAGTACCTTCTTTAGATTGATCTATGAACCGAGTCATTAATTTAAATTGTTGTCTTGCTGAATTATAGAATTGGTCATTAAATTTTATATACCTTTGAATTGAAAAATTAATTGATTTTTAAATGACACTGTTATTTGTTTATTTGTTTATTGCTTTGTTTACTTCTTTCATTTGTTCAATATTGGAAGCTGTTTTACTTTCAACACCGCTTTCCTTTCTTAAAGCAAAAGTTGAACAAGGTGATGGGAACGCTATAACTTTTATTAAATTAAAAGAAGATATCGATAAGCCGCTATCTGCTATTCTATCACTTAATACTGTTGCACATACCGTAGGAGCAGCGGGAGTTGGGGCACAAGCTACCCTTGTTTTTGGTGAAGCTTATTTTGGGGTGGTTTCTGCTGTTTTAACTATTTTAATATTAGTTTTAACAGAAATTATTCCAAAAACATTAGGGGCAAATTACAGTAGAGAGTTAATGGGGATTGCGGCAAAATCGATAAACGTAATGATTTTTATAACCTATC
>JAUXNR010000836.1 GCA_030682755.1 Flavobacterium sp. | reverse complement strand
AATAGTGTCATATGAATGTCGTTTAATAGTGGTTGTGTGTCAGCGAAATAGCCATGACCCAACAAACTTGTGTCTACTCTAGAGGCATCAACAGAATCAAGTCCGTCAACAATGACTATATTATCACCTCCTTCTCCAAGCCTTGTATAGCCTTTTCTAATTCTTTTTGAAGCAATAAGAGCTTTGTCCTTATTTGAAGCATAAAGTGTAAGACCGAAATTTCTATTTATGTCAGGCATAATTTGATTAATAAAAATATCTTTGTCTATATCCGGTGCTGCAAGTATAATTTGATTTATAATATCATTAGGAAAGAAACCTTCATTTTTTAATTGTATCAAAGCATTTGTCAATACAACATTGCCCATACTGTGTGCTATAATATGTAATTTCTTTACGCCTTTAGGGTTAAGTAATATTTTGATGAAATCACACAAATAATTCGATGAAAGTTTAGCAGTGTCAGTATCTGCAATATAACCGCCAACTGAGCCATCGGAAGGCCATGAAAAGGTAGTTACTCCTCCTTTGAAATTTAAGTCATAGCCAAGCTGAGCTGTGCGAAGCGTTGCTTGTTTGAAATCAACATTAAAACCGTGAATAAATAGTAAAATATCACTTTGATCTGATTTACCTATTCTCTCCGACAGCATATTAATAAACTTAACATCGTCTAATAATTCAGTCTTAATAAGAGTGAAATGTTTTTTTGGACTTTCTTCAAAAAATAAACTACTAAACCAACTTGGTCGTTCTAAATTTCCCATTTTATGAGAAAGTGGAATACTGATTTCACATGATCCTAAATGTAAATTGCTATCTCTTGAATTCTTATACTCAATTTTGTTATTCTTTATATCATACTTTCTATTTGTCCCATAGAATATTGAATAAGAAATGTAGTCACTACTAAAATTGTTTTTAGTACTACTGTTATTTTTAAATTCATTCTCAAAATTATAATTTGGTGGTTCCAAATCTGATATACCATCACCATCAAAATTTATCCACTCTTCATCTGCCGTCTCAAATGATAATTCGTCATTAGGTAGAGGTACGATTAATGGATTTAGGTCAATATATATATCAAGATAATTTCGTAGTTCTCTTAATGAAAATCCATATATAATTTCGGTGCCTAAATAACCATGTGCAACTAAAGCAACAGGTTCACCCGATTCAGAAAATATAGGAGCCCCACTTGTCCCTTGGTAATCAAGTTTATCTACAATTTTTTCGTCAAGAATAAATCTTTCATATGGTCCAATTTTACCATCATATTTTATACCTAAGACCAATTTATCTGTTTGGTGTAGTTTGTTCCCTTTTAATTCTCCTCTAATTTTACCGTGAAAGCTATACACTTCTTCTGTATTTGGTTTATAATCAAGATTTGAATAAACCATTCTTTTTGAGTCAGGAGTAACAACTATTTCCCCGAAATTTTTTAGTCTTTGTCTAATCTCGATAGAATCTGTTATTTCAGTATAACAAATATCAAGTGATTTTAGCTTTTGCATTATGGGTGTATCAATTCCAAGCCTATCAATATTTAATTCGTCAATAAAATTCAAAGAAGGTAAAGAATATATATTAGTGCCATCTTCATTTCCAGTTCCCATATCTAGTGCAGCTTGTTTGCCAACTTTGTCTGTAACATGCTGAACAGATACGAAAAACAATCTTTCTTTATAAATAATTAGACAGCCACTTCCAGCACTAGTGGGCATTAGTGTTGTAGGATCAAGCATTATGACATGTTGCGTTGATTTTACAACATGGTTAACTAATTCTTCTAAGTTGTTTTTCTGATTCATAATTATTATAGATTAGAAGTTTCTTTAGTCGTCATGACGAAGTATAGTTTCAA
>JAUXNR010000834.1 GCA_030682755.1 Flavobacterium sp. | reverse complement strand
TATAGTTATAAAATTATTTTGATTTCTGTTCAAGAATTAAAATCGCTATTTAACAGAAAAAAACTCGTTTTATTCCGATTTTTTCACTAAAATTGAATCTTTTTTTAACGTATCAACAATGAACCAATTTTCAAAACTCGTTTGTTTCTTTCTTCTTGTCTCAATGACCGCGATAGGTCAACAAAAAATAACCTTAGAAGATATCTGGTCCTCAGGAACTTTCCGAACAAAAGGGATGGATGCTTTGCAAGCTTTAAAAAATACAAATCAATATACGGTCTTAAATTTTGATAGAAATTCTAAAAATTTTCAAATTGATTTGTACGATTTTGCTACTTTAAAAAAAGTTAGCACGTTGCTGGATACCAAAAATCATTCAGAACTAAAATCTATTGATAGTTATACATTCAATTCTACTGAAACGCAATTGTTGATTGCTTTGAATTCGGAACCAATTTACCGACATTCTGCGGTGGCTGATTTTTATGTTTATGATTTAGCATCAAAGAAATTACAAAAAGTAGCCGATTATAAAATTCAAGAACCTACTTTTTCGCCCGACGGGAAAAAGATTGCTTACGGTTTTGAAAATAATTTATATGTGTATGATTTAGCTTCTGATAAACATACTCAAATTACCACAGACGGAAAGAAGAATCACATTATCAACGGAATTACGGATTGGGTGTATGAAGAAGAATTTGGCTTTGTAAGAGCGTTTGATTGGAACAGTTCGAGCACACATTTGGCTTACATTAAATTTGATGAAACCGATGTTCCTGAATTTTCAATGGATGTTTTTGGGAAAGAATTATACCCTTCGCAAGAAGTGTTTAAATACCCAAAAGCAGGTGAAAAAAATGCTTTGGTTTCTTTGCATACGTATGAAGTAGCTTCAAATCAAACCAAAAACATCAATTTGAGTCAGTATAATGATTTTTATATTGCTCGATTGAAATGGACAAACGATGCCAATGCGTTGAGTATTCAAGTGTTAAATCGTCATCAAAATAATTTAGATTTACTTTTTGTGGATGCTAAAACCGGAACTACAAAAGTGGTTTTGAATGAAAAAGACGCAGCTTACGTTGATGTTACAGATAATTTAACCTTCCTAAAAGACAACAGTTTTATTTGGACTTCCGAAAAAGATGGTTTTAATCACATTTATCATTATGACAAAAACGGTAAACTTCGCAATCAGATTACTAAAGGAAATTGGGAAGTGACTTCGTATTATGGTTTTGATGAAAAAAATGGTCAAGTTTATTATCAATCGGTTGAAAATGGTTCGATTAATCGTGATGTTTATAAAATCAAATTAGACGGTAAAAGTAAAGTTCGATTAACGAATAAAACAGGAACCAACAAAGCAACTTTCAGTCCGAATTTTCAATTTTTCATCAATTCTTTCTCTAGTTCAACTGAACCGACTTCATTCACATTACATGATTCTAAAGATGGGAAACAAGTGCAATCCATCGTTGACAATAAAGAATTAGCTTCCAAATTAGAAAGTTACAATCTTCCAACAAAAGAATTCTTCGAATTAACAACTGAAAAAGGGCATAAATTGAATGCGTACATCATCAAACCGAAAGATTTTGATGCAACTAAAAAATATCCTTTATTATTATTTCAATACAGCGGACCGGGTTCTCAACAAGTTGCGAATCAATGGTTGGGGGCGAATGATTATTGGCATATGCTACTAGCTCAAGAAGGTTATTTAGTGGCATGTGTGGATGGAAGAGGAACCGGATACAAAGGAGCTGCTTTCAAAAAAGTCACTCAAAAAGAACTAGGAAAATACGAAGTAGAAGATCAAATTGATGCCGCAAAAGTGCTCGGAAATTATCCTTACATCGACAAAACCCGCATCGGAATTTGGGGTTGGAGTTACGGAGGATTCATGTCCAGCAACTGTATTTTAAAAGGAAACGATGTGTTTAAAACTGCCATTGCAGTTGCTCCGGTAACGAACTGGCGTTTTTATGATACAATTTACACCGAAAGATACATGCAAACGCCACAAGAAAATGCAAGTGGCTATGATGATAATTCACCCATCAATCACGTGGATAAATTAAAAGGAAATTACCTAATCATCCACGGAACAGCCGATGATAACGTACATTTTCAAAATGCAACC
>JAUXNR010000825.1 GCA_030682755.1 Flavobacterium sp. | reverse complement strand
AGAGTGTCATCATTATATTGTAATCCAATCCAGTCATGTTTTAACATTCGTCTGATTCTCATTAGCATTGAAGAGTCAATGTTCTCAATGGCATAGAAGTTATAAGATTGAATATTTTTTAATTGATTGTATTGAGTAATTTGATAATTATATTGTTCAACTGGGTTTATTTGTTGTTCGAACATTTGGATCACTTGTATTCCAGTTTTGGAATGTATCCAAATAGAGTCTTCATTACCTTCAATAAATTGAAATTCATCACATGAAATTGAACAATATTCAAACTCATTTTGATTTGACGAGTCGAATGTTTTTACAAATGTTGAAGCTTGTGCTAAATCAATTTCTCTTGGTTCTGCAATATCATGAAGATAAATGATGCTTTTAATTTGACTGGCAATTATATGCCACCATCTATCATTAGTTGTATCATTTAAAATCGCATCACTTATTTTATTTATAATTTCCTCTCTTATCATGGTAGGCGAATATTTACCAATTGAGTCATTTAAAATTACCTCCACAGTGAGTGCATATAAAGGTTGATTAATGTAAGAAGGATTCTGTTCAGGGATAAATAAATTAATATCAAGCCCTCCTGTAAATTGAAACCATTTTTTTATATGAACTTCATAGTTTTCTGAAATTTTGGCATTATAATGAAATCCTTCAACTAATTCTGAAACCCATGGTTTACTTATTAATAGTTTTAAAAGTTCATTAAAAGAATCACGATTGTGTTCGTCTGTGTACTTAAAAGGTAATTGCTGTATCGTTAAATCAAATTTGAAACTTCTTAAGCCATGAACTTGTCCAAGTCCACTAAACCATTTATTGATAATATCTTGATTATTTTTAATTCGTTCCCAAATCTTAAATCCGTTCCAATAATCAATAGAAGGGCAATCATTAGGATTAGCAAAGCCTCTATTGTACTCTTCATCATTTATATATTTTTTTCCTTGAGGGGTTAAATCTGAATTGGTTACAAAAATTGACTGTTTACAATTTTTTCGCATACAAGCGGTTACCATTAAATCCAAATCATTTCCATTATAATGAGATTTATAATCAACAGTATGTTTACATTGAGTGAGACAACGTTCACCTTTTGGATTAATAGTTAATATATCTTGTTTTTCATCGCCCTGTCCGTCAGTAACGTCTATTGGTTTATGACCTTCAACTTTTATTAATATATCTAAAACGAACTCAGGAAACTTATCATATCCAATTTGAGATAGGTATTTAAAAACGCCTTCCCGAGTGGGTGTGGTGGTTATTAAATCTAATTCACTTGGAACTGTGTGATAAAATTGTTGAGTTGTACCGGAAACAATTTGATAGCTCATATAATTTATTCAATGTTAGATTTTTATTGTTTTTTAAGGGTATAATTTTTTAAGTCTAATCTGCCATTAGAATAATCTATGATTACTAGATGAGAAGTCAGTCTCTTTTTTTCCCATTTATGGGGTATTTTACTTTGTCTATCTAAGTTAATATATATTTCAGGTAATTTATCATCATCAAAATCAGCTACTACAAATTGTTGGATTATATTTGGCATACCCTCATTGTCTAATTCTAATTCAGTAAAAAGATTAAGAAAATCAATGGCAAGAAATGGAAAATCATATGTCTGTCTATCGGAACTCAACCGTAGTTGTAAATGAAAATACAAGTGTACTCCTCCATTACCAATAAAAAAAAGGCTATCGTTTTTACCATCTCCATCAAAATCCCAATTATTAGAGTAATCATGTGTTTGAGAAAGATCATTGTATGAATAATGCAAATTAGGATACTTTGTTTTATATACTTTTTCAAAAGAATTGCTTGGTACTTCAATTATTGAATCTGACTGAGCAAGTGAAATATTAGTCAGTAAGACAAATAATATCAATAAGTAATTTTTAAACCCCCTTGATATCAAATGCTTTTTATCAACCATACCTTTATAAGTCTAGTTATTAATTACTAATTGATTTCATAACAAAACCCTTGAATGACCTTCTGGCATTAGGCAACTCTTTATCCTTAAGACTTATGTTATATTTTTTTCCAAATCCTCCATATACTCTTGCAACTTCTGTTGCGGGGCTTAAATCATAATCATTAACAACCGTTGTACCTAATAAGCTAAGCTGTTCCAGTTTTTTCATATCTCTTACAAACTGGATACTTTCAAGATTCTTGCAGTCCAATAACTCCAAAATTTCCAAATTCTGGAGTTTTACTAATGGGGAAAAATCCTGCATTTTGGGACAAATGTCAAATTCCAAATATCGTAATTTGTCTAGTCCTGATATAGCAGTAATATCCTTTAGTCCTCTGAATGCACCTAAAGATACAGCCTCCAGATTAACTAACTTTTCGATGCCATTCAGTGTTTTACATTTTGCGGTTGCAATAGCAAGACTCTTCAAAGAAGATAACGAGGGAATTACCTCTAAGTTACCTTCTGTAAATTCGCTAATGGAAAGATGGTTTAGGTTTCTTAAGGCATGTAGGTTTATTACATTGCTATTATTCCACTGCAATCCCAAGGCAGTTAGTTGAGGTAGCCTAGCGAAATCAATAGGAGAAAAAAGTGTCTGGATATGTAAATTTTTTAAGGATGGCAAGTCATACAAAAAATCAAAATCAACTTTATCCATTAAAAAAAGAGATAAAGTGTTTAAATGTGTGATCTCTTTTAAAAATGAAAAATTGGTTACTCTATCTTCTTCAAAAAAACAAAAGAACCTCAATCCATCCAAATTGTTTTTTTTCAAGATGTTATTGATTTCCTGTAGGGTATATTTTGGATTATATACCAATAGATTTTCATGGGTTTGAATATTCATTATTTTTTTCTAAAATCTTTTTGTATGGCATAACTCGCTTCAATCAAGTTAGAGAAGGATATAGAGATTTTAACCTTCATGCTCTTCTAGTATTCGTTTATCTCTTAAAAGCAACTAACTTAATTTGTCCTTATTAAAAAACAACTATGCTTTTTCATCTTTAACCAGCAATTTACGCATCATTTTTTCTATAGTCTAATAGTTTTTGTGCTATTTCTATATTAGAATATCCTTTATCTTTAAGGTTTAAATCAAATTCTATTAAATCAATTACATGTGCTATCGGGAATAATTGAATGTATTGTATGCCATCTTTCTGAAATAAAAGATCATCATCTGTTTCTTCTATTTCAAAAATAGCGATATCTGCTTCAATATCCAATTCTTCTTTTAAATAGATTAGTAATGCTTCAGATTCTTCATTTAATCCTAGTTCCTCATACATTGCCTGCAATCGTTCATTGCTTGTCAAATTGCTGATTAATTCTGTTAATTTCATAAGTATAATTTTTTATATAGTTTATCTTTTATATCCTCCTCCCCAAATAGACATTCCCCCTTTACCTGTTGGATGCAATGTACGCCAAAAAATGCTTCCGTTGGTATGTTGAACTTGAGGTACTAATTGCATTACACCTATATCAGTACCATGATGCCATACCCAATTTGGAATTTTATTACCTGTTATAGTGCCAGCTGGAGTTTTTGGTATTGTAATTCCAAGTTGCTTGATTGAATTAGCGAATATAGCATCAGAGGATATGGCATCATCTAAGGCAGTATTTGCAGCTTTAAAATGGGAGTAGGCACCTTTTCCAGGATAAAGATTATTTGCTAATTTCATTTCATAAGCTACAGAATAAAATTGTCCTGTTGGTTGCACAACGTCATCAGTTACAGTTGCAACGGACGCTACTTCATCAGCTGCTGATATAGCTAAATTAGGTTTAAATACTCTAGTCCCTAGTTTACCTCCCAATTTCGCAGCAGGACCAGCAAATAGACCTCCAAGTCCCATACCAAGATTAAAATCTGCTTCTTCTTGAGAGATTTCATTGTTAAATAAATCTCTTTGGCGTAGAGATTGTATGGTACTATAAGCAGTAAATGTACCCCCAGCTACTGTTAATGCAGTTGTTGCTGTAGCCCCAATTGCCAATGACGCACCTGCTGCTGCCAGAACCGCACCTCCAGTAGCAACTACTGCTACAACAACAACCGCTACAGCA
>JAUXNR010000814.1 GCA_030682755.1 Flavobacterium sp. | reverse complement strand
TAAACTACATAATCTTTATGAGATTCCTCCTTCGTCGGAATGACAAGATTGAGGAGAAGGTTTGAGATTTCTCCTTCGTCGGAATGACAAAAATGAGGGTAAATCCTATAGATCAAACCCCAAATTCACTCCCAATTTCATCGCAATAATTTTTGTGATGCGTTGTTTGAGTTCAGGGATTTTGATGCTTTCGATGACTTCATTGGAAAATGCATACATTAATAACGCTTTGGCTTCTTTTTTCGGGATGCCGCGTTGTTGCATATAGAACATCGCACTTTCGTCGAGCTGACCGATGGTGCAGCCGTGTGAACATTTGACATCATCGGCAAAAATTTCCAATTGCGGTTTGGCGTTGATGGTGGCTTTGTCGCTTAATAAAATGTTGTTGTTTTGCTGAAAAGCATCGGTTTTTTGGGCTTCTTTTTCCACGAAAATCTTTCCGTTGAAAACGCCGGTGGAACTTCCGCCTAAAATGGTTTTATAGTTTTGATGGCTTTCGCAATTGGGTGTGGCGTGATTTACTAATGTGTAATGATCCACGTGTTGCTTGTCGCCAATAATCGTGATTCCTTTTAATGTTGAATCGATTCGTTCGCCAAAATGGTAGAAATTCAGGTTGTTTCGGGTGATATTTCCGCCAAACGAAAACGTATGAACAGCGACTCTACTTTCTTGTTTTTGAGAAATATAAGTATTGTCAATCAAGTTTGCCGTTTGTTCGTCGTTTTGAATTTTATAATAATCGACAATCGCTCTTTTTTGAGCAAAAATTTCGGTTACTGAATTAGTTAACACCGGATTTCTGTTTAAACTTTGATGACGTTCAATGATTTGCACGTGAGCATTTTCGCCAACAATAATTAGATTTCGAGGTTGCACCATCAACGCATTTTCAACTCCGGTGGAGAAATGAATGATTTCAATCGGTTTATCAGCCACTTTGCTTTTGGGGATGTTGATGAACGCTCCTTCTTGTGCAAAAGCGGTATTTAACGTGGTTAAACTTTCGTCTTTACTTGCAATTTGATTGAAATACGTGTCCAAAACCATTTTGTATTTTGGCTTTGTCAATACGGATGAAAGTAAGCAAACGTCAATTCCTTCGTGTGTGGTTGAGGATAAAAACGAACTGAATTTTCCATCCACAAAAACCAATTTATAGGTATCAATTTCGTGTAGAAAAAATTTCTTGACGTCTTTAAATTCGATCGAATTTTCTCTTTTTGGGAAAACAGAAAAGTCGTTTTTTAATACAGTATTTAACGATGTATATTTCCAAGCTTCCTCTTTTTTGGTTGGGAAACCTTTGTTTTCAAAGTTTTTAATGGCAGAAGTTCGGATGTCGTGTAACTCGGCGGTTACATCGATTTTTTCTTCAAATGCCATGAAGGATGAAATTAATTTTTCTTTTAAATCCATTTTAAATGTTGAGATTTTAAAAATCTACAAATATTTTATCTTAAACCATTAAGATATTAAGTTTCATTAAGCGTTACAACTTAATTTTCTTAATCTCTTAATGGTTTAAATTTAATTTTTAAACTTCTTGTTCTTGTTTTATCCAGTCGTAACCTCTTTCTTCTAGCTCAAGAGCCAATTCTTTTCCGCCGGATTTTACGATTTTTCCATCCATCAAAACGTGTACAAAATCAGGGATGATATAATCTAATAAACGTTGGTAATGCGTGATGACTAAAACCGCATTATCATTGCTTTTTAATTTGTTTACGCCGTTTGCTACAATTCGCAATGCATCGATGTCTAATCCTGAATCGGTTTCGTCTAAGATGGCTAATTTGGGTTCTAACATTGCCATTTGAAAGATTTCGTTACGCTTTTTCTCTCCACCCGAAAAACCTTCGTTTAACGAACGAGATAAAAACTTACGGTCGATTTCTAATAATTCTGATTTTTCTCGGATGAGTTTCAGCATTTCATTGGCGGGCATTTCTTCTTTTCCGTTAGCTTTTCTGCTTTCGTTTATGGCCGTTTTCATGAAATTCGTTACCGAAACCCCTGGAATTTCTACCGGATATTGAAATGATAAGAAAACACCTTTGTGAGCTCGTTCTTCGGGAGCTAAATCGGCTAAATCTTCACCTAATAATTCAACAGAACCTTCGGTTACCTCAAACGTTTCATTTCCGGCAATTACGGCAGAAAGTGTGCTTTTTCCGGAACCGTTTGGCCCCATAATGGCGTGAACTTCTCCTGCTTTAATTTCAAGGTTGATGCCTTTTAATATTTCTTTGTCTTCAATTGAAGCGTGTAAATTTTTTATGCTTAACATTTTGTTTATATTTTAAACCATTAAGGTATTAAGATTCATTAAGTTTTTTATCCAACAGAGCCTTCAAGTGAAATCTCCAACAATTTCTGAGCTTCTACGGCAAATTCCATTGGTAATTTATTCAATACTTCTTTGCTGAAACCATTGACGATTAGTGCAATCGCTTTTTCGGTTGGAATTCCACGTTGGTTGCAATAAAAAACCTGATCTTCTCCAATTTTGGAAGTTGTTGCTTCGTGTTCGATTTTAGCAGTTGTGTTTTTACTTTCGATATACGGAAAAGTGTGTGCTCCACAATTATTTCCCATCAAAAGCGAATCACATTGCGAAAAGTTTCGGGCATTGTCGGCATTGGCACTAATTCTAACCAAACCACGGTAACTATTTTGTGATTTTCCGGCAGATATTCCTTTGGAAATAATGGTTGATTTGGTGTTTTTTCCCAAATGAATCATCTTCGTTCCAGTGTCGGCTTGTTGGTGATTGTTGGTAACGGCAATCGAATAAAATTCGCCAATCGAGTTGTTTCCTTTCAAAATTACTGATGGATATTTCCATGTAATGGCAGAACCGGTTTCTACTTGTGTCCAAGAAATTTTTGCGTTTTTCTCGCAAATACCACGTTTCGTTACAAAATTAAAAACGCCACCTTTTCCTTCTTTGTTTCCGGGATACCAGTTTTGAACGGTTGAATATTTTATTTCCGCATCATCCATCGCAATCAATTCTACGACTGCGGCATGCAATTGATTTTCATCACGACTTGGAGCGGTACAACCTTCTAAATAAGAAACATAACTGCCTTCATCGGCAATTAATAACGTTCGTTCAAACTGACCTGTTCCGGCTTGATTGATTCGGAAATAGGTTGATAATTCCATTGGACATTTTACCCCTTTAGGAATGTAACAAAAACTTCCGTCTGAAAAAACAGCCGAATTTAAAGCAGCATAAAAATTATCTCGTTGCGGAACAACGGTTCCAAGGTATTTTTGAACCAATTCAGGATGTTCTTTAATCGCTTCAGAAATACTCATGAAAATAATTCCTTTTTCAGCCAATGTTTTTTTGAAAGTCGTGGCTACCGAAACGGAATCCACCACAATATCCATTGCTACATTGTTCATCATCTTTTGTTCATCAATCGAAATTCCGAGCTTTTTATACATCGCTAACAATTCCGGATCAACATCGTCTAATGTTTTGTTTGGATCAGCTTTTTTTGGAGCGGAATAATACGAAATTGCTTGAAAATCAGGTTTTTCATACTGCACATTCGCCCATTCCGGTTCGATCATTTCTTGCCAAGCACGAAAAGCTTCTAAACGCCAATCGGTCATCCATTGCGGTTCTTCTTTTTTCATAGAAATCGCACGGACAATGTCTTCGTTTAAACCAATAGGAAACGTTTCCGAGTCTAATTCGGTGTAAAATCCGTATTCGTATTCTTTGGTTTCGAGTTCAACTTTTAAATCGTCCTCTGTATATTTTGCCATTTTTATAATTTTTTTAAACCATTAAGAAATTAAGTTTCTATCTTAATAGTTTAGTTTTTAAAGCGAAAAACTTTCTCCGCAACCACACGTTCTGTTCGCATTAGGATTGTTAAATACAAATCCTTTTCCATTTAAACCACCTGAAAATTCTAAAATTGTTCCGGCTAAATAAAGGAAACTTTTCTTTTCAACAGCTACTCGTATATTGTTGTCTTCGAATACTTTATCGTTTTCTCCAATTTCTTTGTCAAATTTTAAATCATAAGACAAACCGGAGCAACCACCGCTTTTTACGCCAACTCGAACGTAATCTCGGGTAGCATCAAAACCATCATCTTCCATCAAATTGATGATTTTCTTTTTGGCTGTATCTGAAACTTTAATCATGTGCTATTTTGATTTTGTCTAAATTAACTGCAAAGATACATCAAAATAGGAATTTTAAAAGGATTCCTAACATTATTATAACGAATGGATTGATAGAAAATAGTTATAATTCCGCTTTAAAAAGGTAAGTTTTTAGTAATTTGCGAAACATTTTACTGTCAAATTACTATTATGAAACTATACCCCATTGAAGCAGGGAACTTTAAACTCGACGGCGGAGCTATGTTTGGCGTGGTGCCAAAAACTATTTGGAACCGAACAAATCCGGCAGACGAAAACAACCTCATCGACATTGCAGCTCGTTGTTTATTGATTGAAGATGGAAACCGATTGACCTTGATTGACACCGGAATGGGAAATAAACAATCAGATAAATTTTTTGGCTATTATTCGCTTTGGGGAGAACATTCATTAGATAAATCGTTAGCAAAATACGGTTTTCATCGCGATGATGTGACCGATGTTTTTATGACGCATCTTCATTTTGACCATTGTGGTGGAAGCGTAAATTGGAATAAGGATAAAACCGGATATGAAGTCGCTTTTAAAAATGCAAAATTTTGGACAAATGAAAATCATTGGAAATGGGCAACGAAACCCAATTCCCGTGAAAAAGCTTCTTTTTTGCATGAAAATATCATTCCGATGCAAGAAAGTGGTCAGTTAAATTTCATTAAAAGACCAAACAGTGATTTCGGGTTTTCGGAAGAACTAAATTTCGGAATATTTTATGCGGATGGTCATACTGAAAAGCAAATGCTTCCTCACATCCAATACCAAGACAAAACTATTGTTTTTTGTGCGGATTTATTGGCTACAGCCGGACATATTCCAATTCCGTATGTGATGGGATATGACACGAGACCGCTTTTAACCTTAGATGAAAAAGCAAAATTTATGAATGCTGCAGCCGAAAATAATTACTACTTGTTTTTAGAACACGATGCTCACAACGAAATCATCACGGTGGAAAAAACAGAAAAAGGCGTTCGTTTGAAAGAGGTTTTTTCGTGTGAAGAAATCTTAAGTTAGTGTTAATCATCTATAGAAAAATTTAAAATCAATTATTTTTACCTCAAATTTTAATTTATGAATTCAATAAAATCTATCGTTTTTTTAGGATTATCGTCTCTATTTTTAGTTGGATGTGGTGCTTCAAAATCTTCCTTTACCAATTTAAAACCACTTACTGCTGAAGCTGTTCCGCTTAAAAATGCTAAAATTTCTGAAGCAGAATTACTGCGTTGGAGTCATTTAGACTTAATAAAAGACACGATTCCCGGAATGAGTGTGGATCGTGCGTATGAAGAGTTATTGAAAAACAAAAAAGGTCAAAAAGTAATTGTTGCTGTGATTGACAGCGGTACTGATATTGAACACGAAGATTTAAAAGGTAGAGTTTGGACAAACGCTAAGGAAATTCCCGGAAACGGAATTGACGATGACAATAATGGCTACGTAGATGACATCCACGGTTGGAATTTTTTGGGCGATGTTGTTAATGAGAATTTAGAAATGACCAGAATTCTCAAAAAAGGTGATGACGGCTCTGATGTCTTCAAAAAAGCTGAGAAAAAATTTGAAGAAAAAAAGCAAGAAGCAATGGCTAACAAACAGCAACTTGACTTCATTTTGGCTGCTGATAAAGCCATTTCAGAACATTTAAAAAAAGAAGATTACACATTGGAAGATGTAAAATCTATTTTAACTTCAAACCCAACTCTTGGCAATTACAAAATGGTCATGGTTCAAGTGTTAACCAGAACCCCTGCTGAAGAATTTAAAAAAGGTATTGAGGAATTCAAAGACTATGTTTATGACCAATTAAATTACCATTTAAATTTGGAATATGACGGACGAAAAGCATTAGGAGATAATGCCGAAGATTTTTCAACTAAATTTTACGGAAACAACCAAGTTTGGGGTCCGGATAAAAAACATGCATTACACGGAACACATGTTGCCGGAATTATTGCTCAAGTGCGAGGTAATAATTTAGGCGGTGATGGTGTGGCAACTAATGTAGAAATCATGGCTATTCGTGCCGTTCCAAATGGTGATGAATATGATAAAGACATTGCTCTTGCTATTCGTTATGCGGCTGATAATGGTGCAAAAATTATCAACGGAAGTTTTGGAAAAGGCTTCTCTCCTCAAAAAGAATGGGTTTATGAAGCTATTAAATATGCCGCAAGCAAAGATGTTTTGTTTGTTCATGCTGCTGGAAATGATGGACAAGATTTAAACGTTGTGGAAAGCTTTCCAAACGATAGAGTTGGAGAAAAAGAAATTGCAGATAACTTTATAAAAGTTGGAGCTTTAGATCATGATTATGGAACAAAAATGGTTGCTGACTTTTCAAATTATGGAAAAAAAGATGTAGATGTTTTTGCACCTGGTGTAAAAATTTATGCAACCATTCCGGATAATGAATTCAAATATGAACAAGGAACTTCGATGGCATCTCCAAATGTTGCGGGAGTTGCCGCATTGATTCGTTCGTATTATCCAAATTTAACAGCTGCACAAGTAAAACAAATTTTGAAAGAGAGTGGCGTTGCAATTGACCGAACGGTTATTGTTGGTGGCGAAGCTTCAAACAAAGCTTCGTTTACTGAATTGTCTGTTTCAGGAAAAATTGTAAATGCTTACAACGCTTTGTTAATGGCAGATAAAATGTCTAAATAATCCTAAATTCAACTCTCATGAAATACTCCATTTCCTTTGTTTTTTCATTCATGCTAATGCATCTTGTTGCTCAAAATCCAAATCCCGGCTATTGGCAACAACAAGCTGATTACACTATGGAGTTGACAATGGATGTGAAAACCTTTCAGTATAAAGGAACACAGACATTAGAGTATACAAACAATTCGCCGGACACGCTTCGCAAAGTGTTTTATCATTTGTATTTTAATGCGTTTCAACCGGGAAGCGAAATGGATATTCGTTTGCAAACCATCACCGACCCTGACAAACGAATGGTGAAGAGTTTTAAAGTTGGCGATAAAGAGGTAAAAGAAAGCAGAATTTCAACCTTAAAACCGGAACAAATTGGGTATTTAAAAATCGCTAATTTTAAACAAGATGGTCAATTGGCTTCAACAAAAGTAGTTGGGACTATTTTAGAAGTTACTTTGGTGAAACCGATTCTTCCTAAATCAAAAGCAACTTTTACTTTAGATTTTGACGGACAAGTTCCTGAACAAGTGCGTCGTTCGGGAAGAAACAGTGCTGAAGGTGTGGCTCTTTCGATGACGCAATGGTATCCGAAAATGTGTGAATTTGATTTTGAAGGATGGCATGCCGATCCTTACATTGGCAGAGAATTTCACGGTGTTTGGGGAAATTATGACGTAAAAATATCTATTGATAAAGCTTACACGATTGGTGCTTCGGGCTATTTGCAAAATAAAAACGAAATCGGTCACGGTTATCAAGACGATGGTATTGTCGTGAATCATTCTAAAAAAACCAAAAACCTCACATGGCATTTTGTGGCTCCGATGGTGCACGATTTTGCTTGGGGTGCTGATAACAATTTCATCCACGATAAAATCATGGGAGAAAACGGTGTAGAACTTCATTTCTTATACAAAAACGATAAAGAAATCATCGAAAATTGGAAAGCGTTACAACCTAAAACAGCGGAATTGTTAAGCTTTTTCAATAAAAACATCGGGCTTTATCCGTACAAACAATATTCTGTGATTCAAGGTGGCGATGGCGGAATGGAATATGCTATGTGTACTTTAATTACAGGGAAACGTTCGTTGCCTAGTTTGGTTGGGGTTACCGCACATGAATTGGCTCACACTTGGTTTCAACATGTATTAGCAACCAACGAAAGTAAACATGAATGGATGGATGAGGGTTTTACTTCTTTTATTTCAGATTTGGCAATGCAGCAAGTTATGCCTCCCAAAAATAAAAAAGAAAACGACAACCCATTTCAAAGTGCTTATAATAACTATTTTTATATGGTGAGCACGGGCCGTGAGCAACCACAATCTACACATGCCGATCGTTTTGATGAAAATATGGTATACGGTATTTCGTCCTACAGCAAAGGAACAGTATACTTAACGCAATTAGGTTATGTGATTGGTATTGAAAATATGATGAAAACCCTTAAGCGTTTTTATCACGACTACAAATTCACACACCCAACGCCAAACGACTTTAAACGTTCTGCTGAACGCGTTTCTGGTGCTGTTTTAGATTGGTATTTGGTGGATTGGACACAAACTACCAACACGATTGATTACGCCATCAAAAACATAGACGACAACGGTAAAATAACTCTGGAACGCATCGGAAGAATGCCTATGCCGTTAGATATTTTGGTTGCCTATGAAGACGGAACCGTAGAAAGTTATTACATCCCAAACCCGTTGATGCGATGGGAAAAAGAAAACCCCTATCCACAAATAAAACGAACCGTTTTAAAAGGATGGGATTGGGC
>JAUXNR010000813.1 GCA_030682755.1 Flavobacterium sp. | reverse complement strand
AAAGTCATTGACATTGACCAAAGTCCGATTGGACGAACGCCACGAAGCAATCCGGCAACATATACCGATGTTTTTTCTGAAATCAGAAGTTTATTTACGCTAACACCTGAAGCTATGATTCGCGGCTACAAAGCAGGTCGTTTTAGCTTCAATGTCAAAGGAGGCAGGTGTGAAACCTGCGAAGGTTCCGGCGTTAGAACTATCGAAATGAGTTTCCTTCCGGATGTATATGTGGAATGCGAAACTTGCATGGGCAAACGTTTCAACAGAGAAACATTAGAAATCAGATACAAAGGAAAATCTATTTCGGACATCTTAAATATGACGGTTGACGAAGCGGTAGAATTTTTTGAAAACATTCCGAAAATTTATCGAAAAGTAAAAACCATTCAAGATGTAGGTTTGGGTTACATCACTTTAGGACAACAAAGCACGACACTTTCAGGAGGTGAAGCCCAACGCATTAAATTGGCCACTGAATTATCAAAAAAAGACACCGGAAATACTTTTTATATTTTGGATGAACCAACCACAGGATTGCATTTTGAAGACATTAGGGTATTAATGGATGTGATTACCAAATTGGTTGACAAAGGAAATACGGTTTTGGTGATAGAACACAATATGGATGTGATCAAGCTTGCCGATTATATTATTGATATTGGATTGGAAGGCGGAAAAGGTGGCGGAGAAATTATTTGCAAAGGAACGCCTGAAGAAATTGTGAAAAACAAAAAAAGCTTCACAGCACAGTTTCTAAAAAAAGAATTACTTTAGCATGTTTGTTTAATTTAAAAAGAAAAGAAAATGTCAGTAGACCAATACGAAAACGAAGACCACAGAATACAGGAAAAATTCAAGCAAAAAACTTGGAACGAAATAAGAACCAACGACTCATGGGCGATTTTTAAAATCATGTCTGAGTTTGTAAACGGTTATGAAAGCATGGCCAGAATTGGACCTTGTGTATCCATTTTTGGTTCCGCACGAACAAAACCGGGCGAAAAATATTATGAATTAGCCGAAAGTATTGCATATAAAATCAGTAAAGCCGGATATGGTGTAATTACAGGCGGCGGTCCCGGAATTATGGAAGCCGGAAATAAAGGAGCTCATCGCGGTGAAGGTACTTCGGTGGGATTGAACATTGAATTACCTTTTGAACAACATTTTAATCCGTATATTGATAAGGATAAAAACCTGAATTTCGATTACTTTTTTGTTCGCAAAGTCATGTTTGTAAAATATTCACAAGGTTTTGTGGTAATGCCGGGCGGTTTTGGAACATTAGATGAATTGTTTGAAGCCGTAACGTTAATTCAAACCAAAAAAATTGGTAAGTTTCCTATCATTCTGGTTGGATCAGAGTTTTGGTCAGGCTTGTTAGATTGGATTCAGAATGTTATGATTGACAAACAAAAAAATGCCAGTCCAGAAGATATGAATTTAATTCGTGTGGTGGACACCGAAGATGAAGTGGTTGAAGCCTTGGATGCCTTCTATAAAAAATACAATTTAAGTCCGAATTTTTAATCAAAGCTGCTTCGGCAGCTTTTTTTTATAAATCAAGCAACCTCACCTACAGATTTGTATCTTTAAATTAGTAAATTGGCTGAATAAAACCTACAATACACATTTCCGGATTGAAAACATTTTTTAATTACTCATTTTTAATACTCTTTCTGCTATTGGCGAATCCGCTTTTGGCACAACATCAGTTGTATTTGAATGTAGAATTAAATCAAGATTCAAAAAAATTATTTGTGCAACAGGAGATTGTCTTTAAGAACACCTCAACACAAACCCTATCTTCTATTATTCTGAACGATTGGAATCATGCCTATTCAGACAAAAACACACCTTTAGGAAGACGATTTTCTGATGAATTTGTTCGCAATTTTCATTTGGCAAAAGATTCTGAAAGAGGACGTACCACTGATTTGACGATTTTGGATTCTGAATCGCTGTTTTTAGATTGGCACAGAATTGACAAACATCCCGACTTACTGGAGGTTAAACTACGAAAGCCATTGAAGCCGAGTGATACTGTGACCTTAAAACTAACCTACATCAGTGACATTCCAAAAGATAAATTTACCAAATTTGGATATGATGACTCCTATGAAATGTATCTTAAGAATTGGTTTTTGACCCCTGCACGTTTTGAAAACAATGATTTTGTGCGTTACAGCAATCTCAATTTAGATGATATTGCCAATGCACAATTTGACGTACAATTGAAATTAAAACTTCCAAAAAACAACAAATCGGTTTCAGATTTAAGCGGTTTTGGAATTGTTGAAGAAGACTTGCACAATGTTTATCATTATTCAGATACAAACCGAAATGATTTCAATCTTTTCATTGGTCCGAAATTGAATTTTAACAGCTTTAAAAACAGCATTGTTGATGTGGTTTGCAATTTAAAAGAAACCCGACTCAACCCCATTCAAAAAGCTGTGGTAATTGATCGAATTGTACATTATGTACATGACAATATTGGTCAATATCCCTTTGATAAAATAACGGTTTCACAAGTAGATTATGAGCGAAATCCGTTTTATGGTTTGAATCAACTTCCTTCGTTTATCAGTCCGTTTCCTGATGAATTTATTTATGAGTTGAAGTTTTTAAAAACCTATTTGAATAATTTTTTGAAAAACACACTTCAAATCAATCAACGGGCAGACAGCTGGGTTCATGATGGTATTCAGGTGTATTTGATGATGAAATATATTGAAGAAAATTATCCTGAAATGAAAATGATGGGTAGTATTTCTAAGATTAAATTATTAAAAAGTTACAACCTTACTAATGTTGATTTTAACGAACAATACAGCTATTTTTATATGTTAATGGCTCGAAAAAACTTGGATCAACCCATTGGAAATCCTAAAAACAGTTTTATTAAATTCAACGAACAAATTGCCGGAAAATACAGAGCCGGATTAAGTTTGAAATATTTAGATAATTTTTTAGGAAATAATTCCGTTCAAAATTCGATAGCAGCATTTTATGCTATTAATTTAGAAAAGCAAACTGACCGATGTGATTTTGAAGATTTGCTTCAAGAAAAAACACCCAAGTCATTGGATTGGTTTTTTAAAACTATTATCAATTCAAGAGACATCATTGATTATAAATTTAAGGACCTTAAAAAATCAAAAGACAGCATTCAAATTACCCTAAAAAACAAAACCGGCATCACGGTTCCCATTCCTGTTTATGGCATAAAAAACGGCAATGTTGTTTTTAAACAATGGATAGAAAATGTAAGTTCAGACACTATTTTAACCTATGAAAAAGAAACGATAGACAAGCTGGTTATTAATTATAAAAATGAAGTTCCGGAATACAATTTGAGAAATAACTGGAAATCAACCAAACCTTTTGTGATAACCAACAGGCCGATAAAATTTAATTTAATGAAAGATTTGGAAGATCCTTTTTACAACCAAATTTTATATGTGCCAACCCTCTCTTATAATTTGTATGACGGTTTAACGCCCGGACTTCGATTTCACAATAAAACCATTTTAGACAAACCTTTTACTTTTGATTTGAATCCGGCTTATTCTTCACTCACCCATTCTTTGGTTGGAAATTTTGGTTTGGTTCATTTGCACAATCGAAGAGATAGTAACTTATATCAAATTCGCTATTCCATAAACGGTTCTTATTTTCATTACGCTCCGGATGCTTCGTATATGAAACTAACGCCAATGGCAATTTTACGAATGCGTCCGAGTAATTTTAGAGACAATCGAAAAGAGTTTTTTGTATTTCGGAACATACTCGTAAATCGGGAACAAAATAATTACACCTCATTACAACCTGACAATGACAGTTATTCCATTTTTAATGCAAAATATATAAACACCAGAACAGAACTCAGAGATCATTTTAGTGTTAAAACGGATTTGCAACTCTCAAACATCTTTGGAAAGACAATGGTTGAATTTGAATACCGCAACTTATTTGACAACAACAGACAGCTCAACATCAGACTTTATGCGGGTTCATTTCTTTACAGAAAAACAAATTCAGAATTTTACAGCTTTGGTATTTCTCAACCTAATGATTATTTGTTTGATTATGCTTTGTATGGTCGTTCAGAAACAACAGGTTTTTTTAGTCAGCAATATGTTGTGGGAGAAGGCGGATTCAAATCAAAATTTGACACCGCTTTTGCCAACCAATGGATAACTTCCCTAAATTCAAGTTTTAATATTTGGAATTGGATTGAAGTTTATGGAGATGCAGGAATTTTTAAGAACAAATCAGAATCCGAAAAATTCATTTATGACAGTGGTATTCGATTGAATTTGGTTACCGATTATTTTGAAGTCTATTTTCCTGTTCATTCTTCTTCAGGATGGGAAATTGGTCAAAAAAATTACCAAGAACGCGTTCGATTTATGATCACATTAAGTCCGGAAATCTTAGTTGGTTTATTTACCCGAAAATGGTTTTAAAATACATGATTTCTAGATATTAATTGAACTTTATACAATCAAATCCGCTTTTTTATTGCATTATTATCAAAATACTTCTTTTATTTACTGCTTTTTTTATTAATACTTGAAAATATTTTTAAATCCAAATTGACGGATTTATTAGTTTTTTACTTAAATTTGTTCACAACCAGTTATTTTTTGATATGACATCACCTGAAACAACAAAGCCAATGACGTTTGAAGATTTTAAAACTGAGGTTTTAAATGATTATAAAATTGCAGTAGTCAGCAGAGAATGTAGCCTTTTGGGAAGACGAGAAGTTTTGACCGGAAAAGCGAAGTTCGGAATTTTTGGCGACGGAAAAGAAGTGCCACAATTGGCTCTTGCAAAAGCATTTGAAAATGGTGACTTTCGTTCAGGCTATTATAGAGATCAGACCTTCATGATGGCAATTGGTCAATTAACCATTGAGCAATTTTTTGCCGGATTATATGGCCATACTGATTTGAATCATGACCCAATGAGTGCCGGAAGACAAATGGGTGGTCATTTTGCCACGCATTCTTTAGATGAAAACGGAGATTGGAATGATTTGACCAAACAAAAAAATTCAAGTGCAGACATATCGCCAACAGCTGGTCAAATGCCACGTCTTTTAGGATTGGCTCAAGCTTCAAAAATTTATAGAAATGTATCGGTTTTGCCAAAGAAAAATAAATTTTCAAACAATGGTAATGAAATTGCATGGGGAACCATTGGCAACGCCAGTACGTCTGAAGGTTTGTTTTTTGAAACCATAAACGCTGCCGGAGTACTTCAAGTGCCGATGGTTATGAGTGTTTGGGACGATGAATACGGTATTTCCGTTCACGCAAGACACCAAACCACAAAAGAAAATATTTCTGAAATTCTAAAAGGATTTCAACGTGATGAGCAAAACAAAGGGTATGAAATCTTAACGGTTTTAGGTTGGGATTATCCCGCTTTGGTGAATACGTATAAACACGCTGCACAAATTGCTCGTGAAGAACACGTTCCGGTTTTAATTCATGTTAAGGAGTTAACACAACCGCAAGGTCATTCCACTTCCGGAAGTCATGAACGTTATAAAGATGCCGACCGATTGGCTTGGGAAGCCACGTATGATTGTAATGCTCAAATGAGACAATGGATGCTGGCCAATAACATTGCTACTGCTGAAGAACTTGAGGAAATTGAAACTGCATCAAAAAAAGAAGTTTTAGAAGGAAAAAAGAATGCTTGGAATGCTTTTGTTGCTCCAGTAAAAAAAGAGCAAAGTGAATTGGTTACCTTATTAGAAACAATAGCGGCTTCCAGTGTGAATCGCGTGTTTATTCAAAAATATGCTTCCGATTTACAAAGCATTAAAGAACCCATTCGCAAAGATATTATCACAACCGCTCGAAAAGTGCTTCGTATGATTGTTGGTGAAAGTGGTCAACCCACTCTTGCGGCATGGATTACAAAATACATTTCGGATGTTCAACCGAAATTCAGTTCTCATTTGTTTTCTGAATCCAATCAAAATGTTTTTTCTGTTCAAGAAGTTTTGCCTACATACGATGCGTCAAGTGAAGATGTAGATGCCAGATTAATTTTGAGAGATAATTTTGATGTATTATTTTCCAAAAATCCAGATGTCTTAATTTTTGGTGAAGATTCCGGAACCATTGGTGATGTAAACCAAGGCTTGGAAGGCATGCAAGAAAAATTTGGTGAACTTCGCGTTACAGATGCAGGAATCAGAGAAGCCACTATTTTAGGTCAAGGAATTGGTATGGCAATGCGTGGCCTCCGACCTATTGCTGAAATTCAATATTTAGATTACTTATTATATGCCATTCAAATTATGAGTGACGATTTGGCAACGTTACAATACAGAACCAAAGGAAGACAAAAAGCACCGTTAATCATCAGAACGCGTGGTCACCGATTGGAAGGCGTTTGGCATTCTGGTTCTCCGATGGGAATGATAATTAACGCACTTCGAGGCATTCATGTTTTAGTGCCAAGAAACATGACAAAAGCAGCAGGTTTTTACAACACCCTGTTAGAAACCGATGAACCTGCATTACTTGTTGAATGTTTGAACGGGTATCGATTAAAAGAAAGAATGCCAACCAATTTAGGTGCTTTCAAAACACCAATTGGCGTGGTTGAAACTATAAAAAAAGGGACAGACATTACTTTGGTTTCTTACGGTTCAACGTTGCGATTGGTTGAACAAGCTGCCAAAGAGTTATTAGAAGTAGGCATTTCCTGTGAAATCATTGACATTCAGTCTTTGTTACCTTTTGATATC
>JAUXNR010000810.1 GCA_030682755.1 Flavobacterium sp. | reverse complement strand
AGGATTTTTGGTAAAAAAAACGCTTAATCCTTCCCTGTATTTTGGATATCAAGAAACCGTTCGTTTTTGTATAGGAAATTGAGGTTGTTCCATCAGACAAAGGTTAAATGCAAAAGTTACTAGGTGTGGATAGATTGGGTATTATCGTATCCAATCTTTCCTTTTTTTATAAACTTGTTTCTTATTCTGAATTGTCTTAACCTTGACATCACTATTGTTTTTGATTATCTTTGTAATATTAAACACGAGTTAAGGTAAAATCAATTTCATTTGGCTCTTGAACTTTAAAAACATATGAAACAAAATAATATTTTATACAATGTTTTCAGTTTCATAACATCACATTAATTTATGATATCAAGTAAGTATATGCAACCAAAAGAAACGATACGAGATTAGGTTTAATATCCAGATTAATAACTAAAAGTGCGGAGTCAGCACTATAATCACTGACTACAGAAAAGATGAAAACAAATTCAACAAACTCAATGAAAATTCCACGGATCATTGCGCGTGTTATGAGTGCAATTATTGTTGCGTTCGCCTTGATAATGTTTATTGGACAAACGATGGAAAGTGCTAAAGAGGGAACTTCTTCACCAATGACTTTTTATACGGTTTTACTAATTGCTTTGTTCGCTATCGGGCTTCTTGGATTAGCTCTTGCATGGAAATGGGAATTAATAGGTGGCATTATATCGCTTCTTGCATTCATAGCTTTATTCATAGGTATATACATATTTAATTCAATTGCGCTAGATAAGCTGGCTTTATTATTCATATATCCGGCAAATGCAATTCTTTTCATTTTTGTGGGATACAGGAGCAAAGCATTAAATCAAACGACTTGACAGAAAACCAAAAACTAATAATTAAAAGTTAAGATTGGCAACATATAACGAAGGCTATACGTAATGCGGGTTTCAGTATAAACAGAAAAATTATGCAAGCAATGAAATTTATTAATAATATGAAAGTGGAGTGCTTTAAAATCCTGAAATACGCATATCCAAACCGTCAAACTGTCTAATTAATGTATGTTTAATTAAAATAAAAAAAAGATGAGAAAAATTACTAGCACTATGTCCTTTTTACTACTTAGTTTGATGTTTTTATTAGCTGGGTGCTTTGGGCAGATGAGTGAATTAGAAAAAGACAAATCGGCCGGATTAAATGGTGGATTTGAAGTTTCCAGTAATGGCTTACCTGTAAATTGGCTGATGTATACGCCAAATACTG
>JAUXNR010000789.1 GCA_030682755.1 Flavobacterium sp. | reverse complement strand
CAAATACATTGGTTAATTGGCTAGCAGGTTCAAATCAAACGGTAACTTGGAATGTAGCAGGAACAACTGCTAACGGTGTGAATACCCCTTTAGTGGATATTTACATGTCTTCAAATGGAGGCTCAACTTTCCCTATTTTACTTGCAAGCCAAGTGCCAAATGATGGGGCTGAGATAATCACAGTTCCTAATATAGTTGGTTTTTCAAATCGAATCATGGTTATGGGTCATGGGAATGTTTTTTATGATGTTTCCAACACTAACTTCAATATCACAGCAGCTCCTAGTTCAATGGCTATCGGTTTTTCTGGAGTTGAAGGAGAACAGAACAAGTCAGAATGTAGAGGAAATACTATTTCTTATACATTTCCATACACTACTTTTGGTGGTTTTTCTTCGCCAACAACTTTTAGTGTAACCGGACAACCAACTGGTTCAACAGTTACATTTACACCAAATTCAATTGCTGCAAACGGAACAGTTACAATGCAAGTTGTTACTACGGGTTCAACTCCGATTGGATTTTATACTTTAGCAGTAACTGCAACATCAGGTGCTCAAACCCGAACTGTAAATTTTTATCTTAATTTAGCAGAGGGTGGTTTTGGTCCCGTAACCTTACAAACTCCTGCAAACGGAGCTACAGGTGTAAATCCGAGCAATGTTTCATTTACATGGACAAGTTCTGCGGGAGCCACAGCTTATGATATACAAATTGCTACCGATTCAAATTTTACAAATATCATTGAGAGCGGTTCGTCAACTACACCAAGTTATACAGCATCCAGTGTTTCTAATTTAACTACTTTATATTGGAGAGTGAGACCAAAGAATGTTGCTTGTTCAGGAAATTTTTCAACCGTATTCTCTTTTGGAACGGTATTTTGTGGAAGTATTGCTTCTACAAATGTTCCAGTAGTAATTCCTACAGTTGTGTCAACGGTTAACTCAACACTTAACGTACCTGCGGATTCTAATGTTACCATTCAAAAGGTAACTGTGAATTTACAATTAACACACACTTGGGTGAACGATATAATTGTAACGCTTATTAGTCCGTCAGGAACTCCGGTACAGCTTATGAATGCTGAATGTGCTAGTAGTGCAAATTTCCAAAATGTATCGGCAACTTTTGACGATTCAGGAGCGGCAGTAGTCTGCCAAGCAACACCTAATCCTGCTTTGTCAGGAGTTATATTGCCTCAGCAACCTTTGAGTGCCTTTAATAATCAAAATTCACAGGGGATATGGACGTTACAAGTTCAAGATTTATTCAATCAAGATGGAGGTGCAATTTTGAATTGGAGTTTGACTTTTTGTAGTACAAATGCTCCACTTTCTATAGAAGACACCAAAGTATTCGATTTCGTTTTATACCCAAACCCAAGTAATGGAACATTTATATTACAAATGGATAATTCTAACGGTGAACCTGTTACTGTTTCCGTTTATGATATGAGAGGAAGAATATTGTTTGATACAACTTATAATACAGTGGGTATGATGAATGAAACCATTCAATTGCAAAATGTTCAAACCGGGGTTTATTTGGTTTCAGTGAATTCAGGTAATCGCAAGGAAGTAAAACGAATTATTATTGAATAATTCAAATTTTTTATAAAACTAAAAGGGTTGAACTGATGTCATTTCAACCCTTTTTTTATTTAACTAATACGGTTACAGAATTTAGTAGTTGAGGAACCTCTTTGGTTTCAAAGTGTAATTTAACAGCATAATCATCCACTATTTTCTCAAGTTGTAGTTTTCCGAATTTTATTTTAAAAAACCCGGCTTGGCCTTTGCAATAACAATGTCTGCCAAAAATCATTTTGACCTCTTGTAACGATTCATTTTCAAGTGTAAGGCTTTTTTCTTTATTATCAATCTCCCAATATACTTCTTCAACATGATGGCCGTCTTGTACATCATCCGGTACGTTTCGTTTGTATTGATAGTGAAAAACATGCGTGTTCGGATTGTTGGTGAGCGTTATATACAAACCTCCTAAGTCGTCAGATAAAACATTTAGGGATTTGTTTTGTAAAAGAACGATGCTGCAAACGCCGTCATCAGGACAATTTTCCATATCATTGTTTTTATTTTGGATGGTCTTGGGTTCAACAGTTTTACAACACAAAATACTTAAGAGCAAAGAAATTAAAAGTAGTTTTTTCATGATGTTTTTAATAGCGTGTTCAAAAGTAATGCCGTTTATTTTCCGTTGAATTCATTCATGGTGTTTTGTAATCCGGCTAATACAAAGGAATGAATAATGGCGGAAGCAATTTCTAAACGTTCGGGGAGTGCATTTTTTTCATGTTCATCCCATTCGCCTAAAACATAATCCACTTGTCTTCCTTTTTTAAAGGCGTCACTGATACCGAATCTGAATCTGGGATACTCGGTTGTTCCTAATATACTTTGAATGCTTTTTAAGCCGTTGTGACCACCATCACTTCCTTTTGCTTTGATGCGGATGGTACCGAAACTTAAATTCAAATCATCGGTTATAATTAAGACATTTTCCTTTTCAATGTTTTCTTTTTCCATCCAATATTTTACAGCTTTTCCGCTGAGATTCATGTAGGTGTTTGGTTTTAAAAGCAAAACGGTTCTGCCTTTTATTTTGAATTCAGCTAAGTCGCCTAATTTAGCAGTTTCAAAGGGTATCAGTTCTTTTTTTGCTAGATGGTCAACGATTTTAAATCCGATATTGTGGCGTGTATTGACATATTCGGCTCCGATGTTTCCGAGTCCGACGATTAAGAATTTTTTCATATCCGAAGTTATAACGGTTTTTGTGGGTTGAAAAAGTGATGTTATCCAATTGATCATAATGCAAAAGTACAAAATTTCTATTGGCAGTAGATGTTGATTTGGTTTGCGATTTAACTCAAATGTATCAGAGATTGAGGGTTGGTTCAAAAAAAAAGCACCAGTAGGAACTGATGCTTTTTTGTATTGCGAAAATTGAAATTATTTTTTCTTTTTTGCTCCACCTTTTTCTGCTTTTGCAGCTTCTTGAGCAGCTTTCATAGCAGCACGAGAGATTCTTACTTGACAAACAACAGTGTTGTCAGGATGCATTAATTTAAAATTATTTGTCACCAATTTGGTTACATATAATTTGTTACCCATTTCTAATTCAGAGATGTTAGCCTCAACAAAATCAGGAAGGTTTTTTGGTAATGCTTTTACTTTTAAACGACGTTGGTTCAAACGCAATACACCACCCGCAAGAACACCTGGAGAAGTTCCTGTAATTTTAACAGGGATTTCCATAGAGATTTCTTTTTCGTCTTTTAATTGGTAAAAGTCGATGTGCAATATTTTGTCAGATACCGGGTGTACCTGAATGTCTTGAAGAATTGCATTAACTTTTAAGCCACTTTCTAATTCAATCGACACAGTGTGTGCGTTTGGAGTGTAAACCAAGTTTTTAAATGCTTTTTCTTCTGCTGTAAAATGTACTGGTTGTTCTCCTCCGTAAATAACGCAAGGAACCATTCCAGCATCACGTAAGGCCTTCGTTGCCTTTTTGCCTACGCTTTCTCTTTCTGATCCTTTAATCGTAATCGATTTCATTGTAAATAATATATAGTTAATAAATAAAATACTTGTTTGTTGTCAGTTATCAGTTGTCAGTTATTATATGCTAATCACTAATCACTAATTACTTAACAATCTACATCAAAAACTTTCCACTAATGGAATTGTTGTGTTGTACCATATGCATTACTTCAGCAAAAAGCGGTGCACAACTCACCACTCTGATTTTGTTGGATTCTTTCTTTAACGGAATAGAATCGGTTACTATCAATTCGCTCAATTGCGATTTTTCTATTTTTTCATACGCATCGCCTGATAAAATAGCGTGGGT
>JAUXNR010000673.1 GCA_030682755.1 Flavobacterium sp. | reverse complement strand
CGTCAGGCTGTGAATAAACCCTCTTTTCTCCAAAATTTCATATCCTGAAACTTGATTCGTTGAGTTTTAAGCGACGTTAAATTTGGATGTATTTTGATTTGTATTCAAGATAATTTGAGCTAAAAAGAGCTTTAAGTAGGTCGTTTTTAGCAAAAACAAGATCTTTCTCTTGTAAGGTGAGTTCCAAGCTTGGAGTTTAGTTAGTAAATCGGGTACGCCAAGGATATTGATGCTGCGTTTGATGTTATACACCAGCATGATTAAACTGTGTTCGCCGTTTACTTTTTCGAGTCCTATTAAGTCTGTGTAGTTATAACCCCATTTTCGTTTGATTGTTCCAAAGATGTGTTCGTTGATCTCTTGCCGTTTGCGGTATAGTTGAGGATTGGCTTGGTAGCGTTTTTGGTTTTCTTCTACGGCATCGGCATACTGACTTCGGTCAATCTCGCGTCCTGCTTTTCTACTGGTGCATTGGTCTTTTACAGGGCAAGTTTTGCAGGCTGGTGTGCGGTATTTTTGGAACATGTAGCCGCTTTCTTCTGTGCGACCCGTTTTCTTGTGCCATCTTCCTGTGGTGGTTAGGGTTTGCCCCTGTGGACAGGTGTAGGTATTTTGTTTTTTGTTATACACAAAGTTGGATACAAAATATTCAGGTTGCGTACCGTTCTCGTTACTCTTGCCTTGGTCTGGATGGGCTACGATGGTGGTGATGTTGTTGTTTTTGCAGGTTTCAATTTCGCGTCCGTTGTGATAACCTTTGTCTACTAATACGGTTATGGTTTGTGCTTCCAGGTTTTCTTTGGCTTCTATGGCAATGGCTGAGAGTGCATTTTTATCATTGCGATTAATGGTGTGTGTGGCAACAACTAAGTTGTGTTTGTCGTCAACCGCTGCTTGAATGTTATAGGATACTTCTACCACTTGACCTTGCACTAGTAAGGCTCTGGCATCGGGGTCGGTGGTGCTCACTTGTGGTTCACCGCTGGCTTTTAATTCTTCTTCTAAAAGTTCGTACTTGATTTTATTTTGCTTTAATCGTGCTATTTTTTGTTGGATATTCTTTATTGCTATGGGATTTTCCCGGATGTCGTTTTGCTCCAATTGATCTATATACTCTTGTGATTTGGCATCGATGTAGTCTTTATGTTTATCGATTTTCTTTTGATTAAAATTCGACTTCTTTCCATTATGTGCCCTTGATTTGGTGCCATCAATGGCAATGGTTTCACCAGCAATCAATTCAGCATCTTTTAAAAACGATACAAACAATTTAAAAAGCTGTTTTAACGCTTTGGGATTTTCGCTTCTAAAGTCCGCTATACTGTGATAATTCGGACGAATATCCTCTAATAGCCATTGTACTTCGATGTTGCGAAAGCATTCTCTTTCTAGTTTTCTGGAACTGCGAATACCATTCAAATAACCATATAAATAGAGTTTAAGAAATACTTCTGTTTTAAAGCTTGGGCGACCTTCGGTTTTTAAAACCCTTGGCTCAAATCCTATTTTTTTGAGGTCAATCAATCCAACAAAGGCGTCTATAAAACGCACCGGATTGTCTGATGTAATCTTATCTTCTAAACTACCCATTTGTAGCTGATTGCGGGAAATTCCTTGAATATGTTGCATGTTTAAAAATACAACAATTCAATTTTTCTTACAAGTTTTTTAGTATATTTGTTAATGGGATTGTGAGGTTTTTTCACAGTCTG
>JAUXNR010000778.1 GCA_030682755.1 Flavobacterium sp. | reverse complement strand
CAGCTGAATCGGACTAAGCAAAATAAGCCCTTGTAACGAACGCAAACGCGAAAGAGCAACATAAGCTTGCCCCGGCACAAAAACTTGCGACACATCAAGCACGGCTTTGTCAAATGTTAAACCTTGGCTCTTATGAACGGTAATTGCCCAAGCTAATTTTATTGGATAATGCACAAACGTTCCCAAAACATCTTCTTGGATTTCTTTGGTCATTTCATTTACGGAATACCGAATGTTTTTCCATTCATATTTTTCAACCGCAATTGTTTTATTTTCTTCCGGAAAATGAACTAGAATTTCTCCTTCCGAAAGCGATTTTATGAATCCCATTTTTCCGTTAAAATAATTTTTCTCAAAAGACAAATCATTTTTAATAAACATAATTTGGGCTCCGACTTTAAGCTGTAAAATCTCTTCTACCGGATAAATTTTTTCGGGAAAATCGTCAACAATTTCGGGTTTATATCGAAAGCATTCTCCAGGAAGGTCTTCCAGTGAATCGGAATTTATTGCATCTGCTTTTGCATTATGCGTGGTTAAAGTGATATAACCTTTATTGGCTTTAATATCAAAATTTGGTTTAACAAATTCATTTAAAATCTGCACATCTTCTTTTGAAATGGAGTTGTTTCTAAGGTTGTTTAAAACCGCAATAAATTTCTCGTCAGATTGTCTGTAAATTTTGGTCAATTCAATGTATAACGGCGGTTGTTCTTGAATTACTTTGGCATTAAAAAAGAAAATGCCTTTATAATAATTTCTCAATACACGCCATTCGTCATTTTTCACAACCGGAGGCAACTGCAATAAATCACCAATAAAGAGCACTTGAACTCCTCCAAAAGGATAATCTTTTTTTCGAATTTTTCGTAGTGTAAAATCTATAGCATCTAATAAATCCGCTCGAAGCATACTAACTTCATCAATAATCAACAGCTCCATATTTTGGATGACAGCCTTTTTTTGACCGCTCATTCTAAAATGTTTTACCAGTGTGTTTTTTGTTTCAAATTTTTGGTTATCAGAATCGTTTGAAGCGTGGGTGTATTCCGGAATAAATCCACCAAAAGGCAATTGAAATTGAGAGTGTATTGTAACACCACCTGCATTTAATGCGGCAATTCCCGTAGGAGCAACAACCACAGTGTTTTTGTGTGTTGTTTGAATAATGTGATGAAGTAAAGTTGTTTTTCCGGTACCGGCTTTACCGGTCAAGAAGATACTTTGATTGGTTTGATTCACAAAACGAAGTACTTGTTCTGCTGTGTTTTCGATTGTTTTCATTTGGCGTATAAATAATTAGGTCTAAAGTAAAAAAAATTTAGCTACTACCCAAAAAAAACTGAAAAATGGTTTACTGTAAAAACTAAAAAACCTCTTTTTCAAGAGGTTTTTTTAAATATTTTATGATTTGATTATTTCTTTTCTTCAACTTTTTTTGTTGAAGCTGTATATTTATCATTTAGTATTTTGATGAATTCATCCGTTAAATCATTTTCTTCTTTACCATATAAAACTGTTGCAGTTTCACCTGTTCCATAGATGTAATCGAAACCTTTTTCTTTTCCGTAATCTTTAATTACTACACGAATACGTTTCACCAAAGAATCCATTTCTTTGCTTCCTTCTATTTGTGCTTCTCTAACGATCAATTGTTCTTGTTGAGCTAGATATTGTTCTTTTTTACGCAATTCAGCACCTTTTGTTTGTGCCCATTGCATTCCATATTGCTGAGCATTTTTTTCGAAATTTGATGCTTCCGCCTGAAATTGAGCAACTTCTGCATCAAATTTTTTGCCTTTCGCTTCTAACAATGCATCGTATTTAGATTTAATGTCTTTTGCTTCCAGATTTTCATCCATTAATTTGGCAGTATCAATGAATGCTGTTTTTAAATCTGATGTTCCTTGCACTTCTTTTTTGTCAGAAGTTGTTGAATTACAAGATGTTAAGACAACAAAAGCTGAAAGTAATAAAATTGATTTTTTCATTTTTTTTAAATTTCTATAAATTTTTCGTAAAAGTACTAATTCCATTCAAACAAACAAATTGCTTAAACGTGTTTGATGATATAAATATGTGATGAATATTCTTTGTTTTTATTTCCATAGATATTAGATCGTAATCCAATATAAAAAGCTCTAATTACATTTACTTTTTGATTTTTATATTTTTCAGAAAGTAGGCTTACATAAAAGCTATCAAAAAGCATGGGTTTTATGTCAACAACTTTTAATTGAACATTTCCAAAAAGTGATTGAATGGCTTTTTTAGAAAAATGCCACAAATGACGAGGCACATCAAAAGCGGCCCAATATTTTCCATAAAACTTAGCATCAAAAGATTTAAAGTTTGGCACTGCAATAATGATTGTGCCGGATGGTTTTAATACACGTTTTAATTCTAAGATTTGTTCTTCTAAATTCGACACATGTTCCAACACGTGCCACATGGTAATGACATCAAAAAAATTATCTTCAAAACCTTTTGTGCTTTCTGCAATGCAAAGTCCTTTTGCTTTTGAACTTGATTTGGCCTTTTCACTGGGTTCAATACCATAAGTCTTCCAGTTTTGTTTTTTGGCTTCTGCTAAAAATTCGCCTGTTCCCGTTCCGATATCCAACAAAAATCCTTTGTCAACATTACAGTGTTGTATTAATTCCAGCTTTTTCTTAATAGTTCTTTTTCTGACTAGATTATACACTTTTTCAAAAAGTGTATTTTTTGCTGTAGAATGAGAAATATAAGCATCGCTTTCATAATACTTTGGAAGTATATCAGGTGTTGGTTGCGGATAGGTTTTTAGCAATTGTAACTCTTCATCAATCAACAATTCAAATACTTCCCCCGTAACAGAATAATCTTTTAACTTTAAGTAAGGCTCTTTTAAAAAATTCATTTTTTGTATAAAATAATCTAATAAAACTTTGTCAGGCATTGTGTTTATTAGGATTTTAAAAATAGTTTCACGTGGAACAATTGTATTACTATCAAAATTATCGTCCCATATAAATCAGCAAAACAGAAACATCAGATGGTGAAACTCCACTAATTCTTGATGCTTGAGAAACCGTTACCGGACGAATCTTTTTTAATTTTTCTTTTGCTTCAATAGACATTGATTTGATTTTATCGTAATCAAAATTTTGAGGTATGACTAAATCTTCCAAGCGTTTTAACTTATCTGCATTGTTTCGCTCTTTTTCAATATAACCTGAATATTTAACTTGGATTTCTGCTTGCTCTACAATCTCTTGATCTAAGTTTTCATTCTGAATATATTGTTTCACTTTGTCAAACAAAACAACATCTTCCAATTCAATTTGAGGTCTTGAAAAAACCTTGAACATTTTATCCGATTGTGTCATTAATGCACTTCCCTTTGTTTCCAAAACAGGATTTGCTTCTTCAGGAGAAATACTAGTTTCTTTAAAATAAGTCACCAATTTATCAGAGGCATTGAATTTATATTCCATTCGTTTCAAACGCTCTTCTGAAGCCAACCCAAGTGCATGTCCTTTTGGAGTTAATCGTTGGTCAGCATTATCTTGACGTAATAACGTTCTGAATTCCGCTCTGGATGTAAACATTCTATAAGGTTCTTCTGTTCCTTTTGTGATTAAATCATCTACCAGAACACCAATATAAGCTTCATCTCTTTTTAATATGAACGGCTCTCTTTCCTGAACTTTTAACGCAGCATTAATTCCAGCCATCAATCCTTGAGAAGCTGCTTCTTCGTAACCTGTTGTGCCATTTATTTGTCCGGCAAAATACAAACCTTCTACTAATTTTGTCTCAAGGGTGTGTTTTAATTGCGTGGGTGGAAAATAATCATATTCTATAGCATAACCCGGTCTAAAAAACTTTACGTTTTCAAAACCAACCACAGAACGCAATGCTTTAAATTGAACTTCTTCAGGCAATGAGGTAGAAAAACCATTTACATAAACTTCCACAGTATCCCATCCTTCAGGTTCAACAAACAATTGATGTCTTTCTTTATCT
>JAUXNR010000775.1 GCA_030682755.1 Flavobacterium sp. | reverse complement strand
TGATAAAGCAGAAAGCGAACCGGAAAAAGCTGATTTAATCAATGTTGTCGGAGCAAAAAACTTAGCTGAGGTTTGCAAAGAATTTGACACCATTTTACTTCACATTTCCACAGATTTTGTGTTTGACGGAACTAAAGATTCTCCTTATACCGAGAATGATTTCCCAAATCCAACTGGGGTTTATGGTCAAACAAAACTAGACGGAGAAAAAGCCATCCAAGAAACATGGCATAAACATTTCATCATCCGAACGTCTTGGGTGTATTCTCAGTTTGGCAATAATTTTATGAAAACGATGCTTCGTTTGGCTTCAGAAAGAGATAAACTATCAGTTGTAAACGATCAAATCGGAACTCCTACAAACGCTGTTGATTTAGCCGAAGTTTTAATACAAATTATTAAGTTTTGTCATGCTGAATTTATTTCAGCATCTCTCTTTGGCATCTACAACTTTTCCAACGAAGGGCAATGCAGTTGGTATGATTTCGCCAAAAAAATCTTTGAATTTAACAACGTTACTATCAATTTGGAGCCAATTCCAACAACAAGTTTTCCAACACCAGCAAAACGACCTGCTTATAGTGTTTTAGATAAGAGTAAACTTAAGAATACTTTTGGGGTTAAGGTTATGTCATGGGAAACGAGTTTAAAAAATACTTAAATTATCAAAATAAAAAAAAGGCTCAATGAATTTGATTAACATTGAGCCTTTTGATTTAAAATAAGTTGAATTAATTCTTTATAATTTTTTTAATATCCGTTTTTCCATCAGCTTCCAATTGAAGGAGATAAAGACCTTTTTGCAACGTAACAAGATTAATTCTTGAATCGATCACCTTACCTTTTTGAACTAATTTTCCATCAACAGAATAAAGATTATATTCAACCAAGCCATAAGAATGATCAATTTTTAAAACATCTGTAACGGGGTTAGGATATAAATTAAATTGTAAGGGTGAATTATCATCAATATTAAAACTATATGTTGTTCCTTTTACGCTGAAATTATTAAAAGTAACACGATCGCCATTGTCCAATGTCATGTTGGGTCCGTCAAAACGCAATCGTACTTTAAAATTCGGATTATTATTTACTGTTTCAATAGAAGTAAAATCAGTTTCAAACAATTCAAAATTATTACTTAATTCAAATGTTGATGAAGTTAAACCTTGTGTAGTCCACTGGACATCTTCAGTCACAGAATAGTCTATCAAGATTTGATCAGCTGCATTTTCATCTTTTGCAGCAAATCCAAATAAAATATTTTGATAACCCAAAGTTGAAAAAGAAAAAATCATTTGGTTTTCTTCTCCGTTATTTTTAAACGGTTGCTTAATCTGTAATCCTCTCATGCCTGAAGTTTCAAAAGGAACGTTCTCATTTGCTTCTGGAATATAATTGATTGCTGTTGGGCTGTTTCTGCGTTCCATTGAAGCTTTTCGCCAATTTGGATGTGTGTTTGTAAAAGGATAACCCTCTAAACAAGACTGAAACGTTAAATTGCCTTCTGCCGGAATTTCAAAAGTGGAATTTATTGCGGTTAAAGGAGTGTCATTTACAATTGCGTTATCAATAACCCAAAAATAAAGAGGGGCATCTTCTTCAATCACTTCACTAGGAATGAAATGTGCGGTCAATTGAATGGTTCCATTTGGGTTTATAGTAATATCCTCTAATGAACTTGATGAAGCTCCTGACCAATGACTAAACTGAAATCCGGGTTTTGCAATGGCTTTTAAAGTAATTGGAATGTTTTTGAAATAGATACCATTCCACGGATATGGATTTTCGTTTACTCCTGGAGTTGTTGGTTGAATTTCAATCGTATTTATTTTAATATAGCCCTCAGAAGCATCAGACACATTGAGTTGAACATCAATATTTGAGTCAATGTCAAATTTTTCACGAATGTGATTACGTTGATATAATGATCTTTCCGTAGAAAATTCTTTCATAACATCAATGTTTGAATACCACTCATTTAATGAATTAAAAGAAGCCCAGCGTTGACCATGTTCAATAATTTCATTTTCAACCCCATTTTTCATTTCATCAATTAATGAAATTAACCTAGATGGCAAATAGGTAGTATTCATCAAATCAGCAAACCTGTTAATAAAATGATTTTTAAAGGTTGTGTTTTCTAATAATTTACGCAAGATCAAAGTAGACCATTCCGGATTTGTTAATCCATCACCACCTGTAGAAGTAGCGAAGGCTAAAGTATTGTGCAGATATGCAAGAGTTCCATCTGCTGCACCAAAACCAAAATCAGTATCTTTCATAACCCAACGCCATCTTCCATCATGTCCATAAGGAGCATCCGGTTCATATTGAGTTGTTTTTTTACGCCAAAATTCAATGTTATTATGAGGCCAATCTGTATTTCTGGCATATATATTTGCAATAAAATAATCTGTAAAATTCTCAATATCCATCTGGGTTTTTACATAGTTGAAATCGGTCGTATTTTGAAGAGAATTATTTTCAATATAATTTAACATATTTGCATAGTGAATAAAATCACCTTCTTTAACTAAAAAACCATTGTATTCAAGAAAATCAAGTTCATTTTCATTAACGTTATAAACGCGTTCAAAATAATGTTTGTCATAGCGTTCTCTTAGGTTTAAAATACCCCAATATTCCCCATTAATAAAAGTTAGCGTAGGTTGATAAGCCTGGGTGTCAAAATTTAAATGTGACACAGCTTTTTGAATAAATGCGTCTCTAAAATAAGTTGAATAAGCATCATTTCCTGAATTTCTAAGAATTAATCTTTTAAAACTATTGAATTCGGAATCCGTAAAAAACGAGTGATTAAAAAAGCTGTTACCGTATTCAGATCGGGCATACAAACGAAGTGATTTGTTGGGTAAAATGCGAGTAAAACCACCATGTATTCTGATGCCAACATCTTGATTTAAAATTTGATTACCGTTTTCAAAATAACTGAAATTACCTCTCATTTCCGTTTCATCGCCACTTCTTTTATAGTTTGCATCTGAATATAAAGCATCGCCAGTAGGATTTTCTGATCGCCAATTGTCAAAATCTGCACCGGCCACATAAATACCTTCTTCATAATCAAACAAAAATGCTTCATCTAAACTGATAGAAACAACTGGTAAAGAAAATCTATCTGATACTTCCGGTGTAACAAAGTAAGTGTTGGTAACGGTTTCACTTGAAAAAGAACCTTCTTTAATCGCCTTGGCTCTAACAACAGTTCCTTTAAAAACACTTTGAGAAGGAATATACGTTGGATTTTGACTAAATGTTGAAGAAATAGAGGCAATTTTGTTTGGTAAATTGCTTCTGTCAATAATAGTAATAGCGTTGTTATAATTGTAAGTAGTAAAAGATTCTTCCAATAAATTTCCAGAAACGTTTCCGGGAAATTCTTCATATTGATTTTTATAGAAGTATAATTTTCCGTCTAAATTATCTGTAGTAGGTTCTGAACCATCTAAAGTATAAATTATACTTACACTTGGGTCAGGATGAGAAATAGTTAGTGTAAAGGATGTTGCATAAAATCCGGAATCTACAGAAAAAACCGGAGGAGTTAATGTTTCAGAAACACCTTCATTAGCATTTAACAGTCCGGGTGTTGGTGTTTCAAAAATAGAAAAGGTTGAATATCCGCTTGGTGACCTGCCATAAGAAAAATTTGCCGGGATAACGATGGGAGGAATCTGATCAGCAATTGTTCCGTCAGGATAGGTTAAGGTAATGGTTTCACCGCCCGCACTAATTGCAAAGTTGGTGTGTAAAGGAGACTCAGGATTTGTTCTATTTTTATTGGAACACCAAATCAAAAGATGTTCTCCGGGTTGAATAAAAACTTCTGGGAAGACCCATTTAAACAAAACATTCGGATTGTCTGATAAGCCATAGTTCAATAAATTGACAGCTACGTCTGAGGTATTGTAAAGCTCTACCCAATCTTCATAACTTCCGTCTTCATCAGTATTTACTGATGAGTTTGAAGTGATAATTTCATTGATAACAACGTTTTGTGCATACGATAAATTCGAAAATAGAGCAAGCAATGCAAAAAAGCAAAATAGTTTAGTTTGTTTCATATTTGTAGGTTTTTTTTTATGAGGACTTTAGCAAAAATAATAATTTTTATTTAATTTGATAATCAACCAACTAATTATGACAAAAATGTATCTTTGAAATTTAGAATTAAAGTGAAATGAAATTCAAAAAAACATTAGTAGGATATACTGGTTTTGTGGGTTCAAACCTATTGCAACAAACCCATTTTGATGAAAAGTTTAATTCATCTACAATTCAAGAATCATTTGGCAGTAATCCAGATTTATTAATTTATTCAGGAGTTAGAGCAGAAAAGTTTCTTGCAAATAGTCAGCCTGAAATGGATTTTGATGAGATTAACAAGGCTATTCAAAACATAAAAAAAATAAAACCTAAAAAATTGGTTTTAATCTCAACGGTAGATGTTTATCCTATTCCAATAAAAGTTGATGAAAATAGTGTTATAGATTCTGAAAGTAATCAGGCTTATGGTAAAAATAGGTTGTATTTAGAACATTGGGTTGAAAAAAACCACAATAATTATCTTATAGTCAGATTGCCGGCTTTGTTTGGTAATAACCTGAAAAAAAACTTTATTTATGACTTGATACATATAGTGCCGGCTATGTTAAATGAAGTTAAGTTTTTAGAGTTAAGTATTGAAAATGAATGGTTAAAGAGTTTTTATACACAACAAGAAAACAAATTTTATAAACTCAATTCAATTTCAATTGAAGAAAAAAAACGGTTGAAAGAAAAATTTTTAACCATTAATTTCTCTGCTTTGAATTTTACTGATAGTAGAGCTATTTTCCAATTTTATAATCTGAATAACTTATGGAATGATATAAGTTTTGCGTTGGAAAATGGAATCCAAAAATTAAATCTTGCTACAGAGCCAATTTCTGCGAATGAGATATATTTTTCAGTTTTTGGTAAAAATTTTTCAAATGAGATTCTTTCTAACCCACCACATTATAATTTTTATTCTATTCATTCAAAAAGGTTTGGAAATTTAGATAATTATTTAAAAGGGAAAGAAGAGGTTTTAAATGACATAAAAATTTTTATCCAAAAAAATACATGATGAAATTATCTATTTCAAATATAGCTTGGTCTGAAGAATCAGATTTAGAAATTTATGGTTTTCTTAAAGGCTATGGATTTTCAGGATTAGAGATTGCTCCAACAAGAATTTTCAAGAATCAACCTTATGAAAAGCTTCAAGAAGCAAAAGATTTTTCTGCTTTTTTGAAAAATGAATTTGAACTTGAAATTTCTTCAATGCAATCCATTTGTTTTGGAAAAAATGAAGCAATTTTTGGAACAGATGAGGAAAGAACAATATTGTCAGATTATATTAAAAAAGCTATAGATTTTGCAGATGCCATCGGATGTAAAAATTTAGTTTTTGGTTCTCCAAAAAATAGAATTATTGGGAAGAACAGTATTCAAATTGCGTATGATTTTTTTGAAAAATTAGGAGAATATGCAAAATTAAAAAACACGATTCTGGCCCTAGAGCCCAACCCCGTAATTTATGGAACTGATTTTATAAATACTACGGTTCAAGCATTTGATTTTGTTAAAGAAATTAACTCTGAAGGACTCAAAGTGAATTTTGATTTTGGAACCTTCCTGCATAATAATGAAAACATAAATGATATAGAAAAAAACATTGATTGGATTAATCATTTTCATATAAGTGAACCATATTTAGAATTAATCAAGCATAGAGAAATTCATCAGAAATTAATAAATATTATCTTGGATAATGGATATAAAAATTATGTTTCTATTGAGATGAAAAATATGAATTCAATACAAAACGTAAAAAAAACAATTCTTTATTTAAATAAACTGGCATATGCTTCATAAATCAACTCAAGGAGTTCCCGTTTTTGAGTCGGAAGAATTTCAACCCAAAAAAACAAAATATTGTTTGTGTATTCCTATTATTAATGAAGGTGAGAGAATTTTAAACCAGCTTCAAAGAGCAAAAGAAAATGATATTCACAATTTGGTTGATATAATTCTTTGTGATGGAGATTCAACTGATGGCTCCATGGAGCAAGAACGACTAAAAGAATTAGGGGTTAATTCTTTGTTGACAAAAAAAGATGTTGGTAAACAAGGTGCACAACTTCGAATGGGATTTTGGTATGCATTAGAAAGAGGATATGAGGGGATAATCACAATTGATGGAAATAATAAAGACAGCATAGAATCCGTTCCGTTGTTTATTGAAAAATTAAACCAAGGATTTGATTTTGTTCAAGGCTCACGATATTTAGAGGGAGGTAGGGCTATTAATACACCATTGATAAGACACCTAGCTGTAAAGTTTATTCATTCACCCATGATTTCTTTGACTGCAAAGTACAAGTTTACAGATTCAACAAATGCGTTTCGTTGTTATTCTAAAAATTACTTAACACATTCAAAAGTTCAACCCTTTAGAGATGTTTTTGTAACCTATGAGTTGTTGGCTTATTTATCTGTTAGAGCATCACAACTTGGTTTAAAAGTGGCAGAGGTTCCTGTAACCAGAGCATATCCCAATGCCGGAAAAACCCCTACAAAAATTAGTTTTTTTAAGGGGAATAGTAACTTAATTAAAATATTAATTAAAAATTTTAAAGGAGATTATAATCCATGAAAATAGCTATTTTAGATAATATTCGAGAAAAATATAAAACCCATCCGCTGTTAATAAATGCTATTTTAGCGTTTAGTTTTTTTTGTTCGTTTTTAATAAACGCTCCTTTTTTAAACATTATTTTGGATTTGAAACCCAAGATAACAGATTTTTCTAATCATATTATTTCCAATGCGGCTTTGCATAATTTTGATGTTTCTTCTCGTGTGAGGTTGTATTATTTTGTGTTTTCGAGTTTATTTTTCATAACATGTTTTGTTTTTTTGGGAATTTTTCAACTCATTAGAAAGCGTTTTAATGATTCATCACTAGAAGAAAACACGCTCATAAAAATTCAGCAAATTTCATTTATTGGAATAGCTTCCGTTTTAGCTGGTATATTTTTTATAGAGGTTGATTTGTCGGTACTTTTTATAGTTTTTCTAGGGTTTTATTATTTTTTCTTTTCAAATAAAAAAAACAAAAATACTTTTCATAATGGGTTGTGGATTCTAATTGCCGCAATTCCTTTTTCTTTTCTCACTTTTAGAATTTTAAAATCAAATAAAATAGTTGAGAAACTTCCTGAAAATTTGTTTTTTCAAGACACAGTACTTCCTTTTTCAATTGAATTAGTTTTTTTCTTTTTTTTATTTTTT
>JAUXNR010000774.1 GCA_030682755.1 Flavobacterium sp. | reverse complement strand
AAAACCTTGCTTCTGGATCCATAATAACCTCTTGCGGCTTTCAGGACTTTTTTTCTGCGACGACGAGCCGCTACAACGTTAACCGATCTTGGCATTTCTTTACGTTTTTTGGTACTAGGTGTTCAATCTTTTGAATCTTTAAACCGGGTACCTGGTTGAACAATTATTTAATTAATTTTTGTAAAATCTGGTAATTACTTACCAATGGTGAGCATAAACTTTACGTTTGCCTCATCCGACTCATGAACCAAACCAGTGTGCGTTAAATTACGCTTTTGTTTGGTTGTTTTCTTGGTCAAAATGTGGCTCTTGTAAGCTTTTTTTCGCTTGATTTTACCGGTTCCAGTTAAGCTAAAACGTTTTTTAGCGCTGGAATTAGTTTTCATCTTGGGCATTCTTCTGTTGAATTATTAATTATAAATGATGATGTTAAAATTCTCTATTTTTTTGCTTTCGGAGAGATAATTAGGAACATTCTTTTACCTTCTAATTTTGGTAATTGCTCTACTTTACCCACCTCTTCTAATGCTTGTGCAAAACGCAATAATAAAATCTCGCCTTGCTCTTTGTAAACAATTGCACGACCTTTGAAATGAACGTATGCTCTAACTTTCTCGTTGGCCTCTAAAAATTTAGAAGCATGTTTAAGCTTAAATTCAAAATCATGATCATCGGTATTAGGGCCAAAACGAATTTCCTTTACTACGGTCTTCGCTGCATTAGCCTTAATCTCCTTCATTTTCTTTTTCTGCTCATAAATAAACTTGTTATAGTCTATTACTTTGCATACAGGAGGAGTGGCATTGGGAGAAATCTCCACTAAATCCAAACCTTGTTCATCAGCAATTTCTAATGCTTTTGATATGGGATATACTCCAATTTCAATGTTTTCGCCTACTAAACGTACCTCGGGAACTCTAATTTCTTCGTTAATCCGGTGCTCGTTTTGTCGCCTTTGAGGTTGAAACCTACCTCTAGGCACGAATCTTTGCTGTGCTATAGTTTTTCCTCCTAATTTATTTTTGATTGTTCTTTTATAAACTCGGCAAATTGTTCTACGGTCATCGACCCTAAATCTCCTTCGCCATGCTTTCTAATTGATAAAGTAGCTGATTCTTGTTCTTTTTCTCCGATAATAACCATGAAGGGAATTTTCTTCACTTCGGCATCGCGGATTTTGCGCCCAATCTTCTCGTCTCTCAAATCAATTAGCCCGCGAATATCGTAATAATTAAACGATTCTAAAACTTTTTTTGCATAATCATTGAAGCGCTCGCTGATTGGAAGTATTATACATTGCTCTGGAGTAAGCCATAATGGGAACTCCCCAG
>JAUXNR010000762.1 GCA_030682755.1 Flavobacterium sp. | reverse complement strand
GATATGCATAAGGTGATAGTTAAGGATACTATCATCTTAGCATAATATGTTAACACTACCTAGACTATTTTTTACTATTTTCATGAACAATTACCTCTAAAGGTATTTGTGTGACAGTAATATATTGATCACCAATTTTTTCCTGTATTTCAATTGTGTATTCACCAGAACCAGTTATTGGAAAACCATTAATTTTGGCAATTGTCCTAGCTGAACTTTTTAATGCTGGTATTTCAAAATTAACCAATGCCCCACCAAGTCTTTTGCCTTTCGGTGAAAGTATATTTAATTTTGCTTCACCCTTGGCTACATTGGCATGAAGTTGTCTTTTCCAAAAACTAACTACTTCAAAATCAAAAGGAACTATAACTGATTTATCTTCACCAAATTTGATATTTTCTTTTAAATTAACATCAACCTTTTCAAAGATTTCCATCAAACTAATAACATTAGTGTCATTTTCTATAAGGCCTTTTCGACAGACAATTGACCAAATATGTTTAATTTCATTTTTCATACGTAATAAAACAGTTTAATATTTAAATATTTAAGGGGAGTGCCTATGATAATTGCGTTGAAGCATTTGCATAATGGGGCCGTAACGTAAAAAATCCTTTTACATTTGCCAAGAATGTAGGAATTTGGTCATTAGTCACACGAACTAAAACGTGTTCTTTTTCTAAAAAAGCAAACTTTGGGGCTAAAAGTTGAGTATCAAGTGCAGTTGCAATTTTATCAAGAAAACTAAGGCTCGGAAGTCGTTCTCCATTTTCTAACCTAGCAATGCTAGGTTGTTTTGTATTAACAAGTTGCGCTAATTTTGACTGAGTTAGCCCCTTTTCAATTCTTGCATCAATCACCATTTGACCAATCTCAAAAGCTAAATCGTATTTTTCATATTCAATCCTGTAGGCAGGATTCAACAATGCCTCACACTTGTATTGTTTTAGGTTCATAGTGGTGATAGATAATTAGTGATTCGTTGAGTTGCTGTTCTCAAATCTGACAGTGGTGTTTTTCCACTTTTTTTTATAAAACC
>JAUXNR010000760.1 GCA_030682755.1 Flavobacterium sp. | reverse complement strand
GTAAATAGTTTTGAAGAATTCAAAGAGTTATTAGATTCTAAAGCTGGTTTTTTTGCGGCTCATTGGGATGGAACTCCAGAAACCGAAGAAAAAATTAAAGAGCTAACCAAAGCAACAATTCGTTGTATTCCTTTGGATAGAGTAGAAGAGGCCGGAGTCTGCATGTTTAGTGGGAAACCATCAGTTGGAAGAGTGCTTTTTGCAAAGGCTTATTAAAAAAAATTAAAAAAATAATTTATAACTATTGCGAGTATAAAAAATAGTTGTATTTTTGCACTCGCAATTAGCAATTGGCCCGTTCGTCTATCGGTTAGGACGCCAGGTTTTCATCCTGGTAAGGGGGGTTCGATTCCCCCACGGGCTACAAGTTCAAAGAACGATTGAAAAGCTTAAACTAGAGGAATCAATGGTCCGTTCGTCTAGGGGTTAGGACGCCAGGTTTTCATCCTGGTAACAGGGGTTCGATTCCCCTACGGACTACAAATTAGTTGTAAATTAGTTTTATAAAATAAAGATTGGTGTCTCGATTTTTATTTTGTTAGTTAAAACCAAAGTGTTCGCCTAAGTGAATGTGGGAGGTTTTTCTTTTTTAACTAGTATTTATAAATTATTACATCTAAAATTAAAAAAATGGCAAATCATAAGTCAGCTTTAAAAAGAATAAGAAGCAACGAAAAGAAAAGAGTATTAAACAGATACCAACACAAAACAACTCGTAATGCGATCAAAGCTTTGAGAATGTCAAGTGATAAATCTGAGGCAACTGCAAAATTAACTTCTGTTATCTCTATGATAGATAAGTTGGCTAAGAAAAATATCATTCATGATAACAAGGCTTCAAATTTGAAATCTAAATTGACTAAGCACGTAGCTAAGTTATAATAGTTTTTTGGTTATATAATATTAAAAAAGCTTCACAATTGTGAAGCTTTTTTTATGAATATATTTCTTTTAAATTTTCTAACATTTCAACAGTTATAGGTTTTGATAAGAAATGTGAAACCACACCATATTGTTTAGCTCTATTAAAATCTGCGGGATCAATTGTTGAGGATAAAATGATTATTTTGGTGTTTTCAAATTCTTTTACTTTATTCATAGAAAATTTTTCAATAAAATCCCAGCCATTCATTACCGGCATGTTTAAATCTAAAAATATCAGTTGAGGAACTTGATTGTTTTCTGTTTTTATTTTATCAAAAAGTTCTAAAGCTTCCTGACCGTTTTGAGCAAAAATAATTTCTTTACCAAAATTTGCTTTTACAATCACCTTTTTACAAAGCATTAATGTGATTGGGTCGTCATCTACACATAAAACTGTTTCTAGCATATT
>JAUXNR010000670.1 GCA_030682755.1 Flavobacterium sp. | reverse complement strand
GTAACAGCCAATGTCTCACTATTACATGAGCCCGCAGAACTTACAGCGTAATACGTTGTTCCATCAACCAAAACAGTTCCAACAGGCAATTGGTTTACATTCGCTAAAGCATCCGCCTCAGTGGCAAACCATTTAATTCCTGTTCCTGTTACTATTAGACTACCTATCGTTGCATCTGTTGGCAATGAAACATTAATAGTTTGAACTGCATCACCAGTAGGAGCTGCTAATTCAGCAATTGTAACATCGTAATCTTCTACTTCTCCATACGTATAGGAACTACATGGATCTATAGTGTTTCCAGTACCTGCATAAACCATTCTTACTCTCATTCTATACAACCCAACAGGGGCATTACATGGAATTGTTATGTTAAATGTACCTCCACCTGTAGTATTGATATTTGCCCCAGAGGCTGTAAAACCTACTCGTTCTGACTCTTCAAAAGTTAGATTATTATTGAAATCTATCCAAACAGAAAATGCTTGGTTACTAAACCCAACAGTTGGAGTGACTGTATAAGTTGTTCCTTCTACTAAAGTTGCGGTGAAATTAGGTTGTCCTGTATAATAATTATAGCTAGGAGCCGTGGTACTAGTCCCGGAATTATGAGATAATGAAGTTCCGTTTATTACAAAATTCGACATTAAATCACTAAAAGCAACTCCTGTGCTATATTCTGGAACACAATAACAACCATTAACTGCGGTTGTAAAAGAAACTTCAGCACAACTTACTGCATCACCAATAGCATTAAAAGGAACTACTTTAAAATAATAAGTAGTATTAAAATTTCCTACAAAACTATATGAAGTTGCATTTAAAATTAAATTGTCTAATATTTCATTACCTCCTGAAGTGGTTCCAATAGTTAATTTATAACCATCACTACCTGAAACAACATCCCATGATAACTGTGTTTCAAAATTACCACAACTTGAATCAATGTCAGCTTCAACATTTGTGGCACAATCCGGAGCAGTTAAAGGAATTGACTGAACAATAAAGTTATCTACAAAAAAGTCAACATCTGCAGCATCAATGACTGTTCCGCTTGTACCGTAAAAGGCAAATTTAACTGCTGATGATGTTGTTGAAGGAATATTATAAACCTTAGTGGTTCCTAAATTAGAAGGTGTATTTGTTGCACTGAACGTTTCTAATGTTGTCCATGTAGTCCCTCCATCAATTGACATAACAAAATAAACAAAATCATCTGAACCTAAAACACCATCTGCATTGATAGGTCCTGTTTGTCCCCACTGAGTAGCACCCACATCATATTTTACCTGATAACCACCAGTTGTTAAATCAAAAACAGGTGTCACTAACCAACCTCTGATAAAATCAGAATAAATATTAATTTTTGCTGCACCCGAAAATCCATTATTTAACCATCCGTCAGAAAACCAAGAACCTGAATTTGTAGCACCTGTTGGCCCTGTTGTTAAATCACCTTGTCCATATCTTTCCCAACAAGGTAAAGAATCAGGGTTAAAATTAAATGTAGAAAAATCTTGTCCATAATAAGGTGTAAAAGCTGCACAAGGTGTTGTGAATGTTGCTACAGATGTCCAATAGCTATAATCACCAACTCCACAAACAGACCTAACCCATACAAAATACTGAGTTACTGGCGAAAGATCTATAACATTAGCAGAAGTTATTCCAGCTCCAACAGACCCTGAAGGAGTTGTTGCACCTGTTGGTGCTGTTGAACTGTCCGAAATATAGTATTCATATCCATTAGCTGGCGGCACTGATGCAGCATCCCAATTAATTGTTGCAGAAGTTGCTAAAACAGTTGAAGCAGACACATCTGAAGGTTCTATACATGAAGGAACAGCTTCCCAGAATACATCATCGATAAATATTGTTGTTGAATTTCCTGGATACCCTGGATTCTTTATTGCTAATCTTACTGCTCCGGCAGGCAAATTGTTAGGAATAACAATAAATTGTTGTGCACTTGCTTGTGAAGTTCCCGGTAATGAAATCTCTTCCATTGAAACAAATGAACCCACATCAGATGCGTTAGTCAAATATCCTACTTCCAAAAATCTA
>JAUXNR010000747.1 GCA_030682755.1 Flavobacterium sp. | reverse complement strand
TGATACTTGTGATAGTGAAGTTAATTTAACGTATGTGGATAGCTCAGACTTAGATGCGTGTGGTTTAGGAACAGTAACTAGAACATGGACAGCAACAGACTGTGCAGGTAACACTAGTTCAGCGTCTCAAACAATCACTATCGAAGACACTACCGCACCTGTTATCTCAGGAGTTGGTGAGGCTTATACAGTGGAATGTCCATCAGAAGCAGTATTCAGCACACCAAGTGCTTCTGATACTTGTGATAGTGAAGTTAATTTAACGTATGTGGATAGCTCAGACTTAGATGCGTGTGGTTTAGGAACAGTAACTAGAACTTGGACAGCAACAGACTGTGCAGGTAACACTAGTTCAGCATCTCAAACAATCACTCTCGAAGACACAACCGCACCTGTTATTTCAGGAGTTGGTGAAGGCTACACAGCAGAGTGTCCTACACAAGCAGTATTCAGCACACCAAGTGCATCTGATGCTTGTGATAGCCAAGTAAGCTTAACATATGTGGATAGCTCAGACTTAGATGCGTGTGGTTTAGGAACAGTAACTAGAACATGGACAGCAACAGACTGTGCAGGTAATGCTAGTTCAGCGTCTCAAACGATTACAATTCTAGATACAACAGCACCTGTTATTTCAGGTATTGGAGAGGATATCATTTATGAATGTTCAGAAGATACTACAGGTGATTGTGAAAGAACCTATACAAACACAGTAAGTTGGACAACACCGGCGTTAAGCCATTATGTTCTACGTTTACCAACATGTTTAAAAGCTACAGATGTTGAGTCTGTTTTGATAAACGGTGTTCCATATGCAAATTGGACAGTTGGAAACGATCCTACATGTGGTGTATACGGTTTGAAATGGGATGATTTAAATGTGGGAGATAACACTAGTGCTCAGTTTACGGTTGTATTCAAAGTAGGATACGTACCAAATCCTCAAGCATTGGGTAATGTAAAAGCAGGACCAAACTGTACATCTGTAGCCGCATTCGGGCCATCATGTGAAACATGTACGGGCGGTTCAATCCCTGAGTTTGATACACCAAATGTATCAGATAGTTGTGATCCTAATGCTGAGATATCATTTGTTGACAACAACAATTTAAATGATTGTGGTTTAGGAACAATAACTAGAACATGGACAGCAACAGATTGTTCAGGTAACACTAGTTCAGCGTCACAGACAATTACGATTCAAGACACTACCGCACCTGTTATCTCAGGAGTTGGAGAGGCTTATACAGTAGAATGTCCGGCTGAATTGGTATTCAGTACGCCAAGTGCATCTGATACTTGTGATAACGAAGTTAGCTTAACACATGTGGATAGCTCAGATTTAGATGAGTGTGGTTTAGGTACAGTAACTAGAACATGGACAGCAACAGATTGTGCAGGTAACACTAGTTCAGCATCTCAAACAATCACTATCCAAGACACAACAGCCCCTGTTATTTCAGGAGTTGGTGAGGCTTATACAGTAGAATGTCCATCACAAGCAGTATTCAGTACACCAAGTGCTTCTGATACTTGTGATAGTGAAGTTAATTTAACGTATGTGGATAGCTCAGACTTAGATGCGTGTGGTATA
>JAUXNR010000746.1 GCA_030682755.1 Flavobacterium sp. | reverse complement strand
ATAGGGTTTGTCCCATGTTTTATCGGCAGGAATTAATCCTGCACATCCATAAGCGATGGGCGAATAATTCAACGGAGCAATCAATTCTTGCTTTCCGTCTAAAACCGCATAATCATTGGCTTCTAAAGCATTTACTAACGGAATATCGAGACCATCTTGCCAAATGCAGGTTTTTCCGCCTTCTTCCACACCGTGTTCATGCCAAGTGGAATTAGGTGTAATCACAAAATCGTTGACTTCCAACATTATTTTATTACCATCTACCACCGTATAACCGCCTTCACCTTCCATAATGAAACGCAATGCAGAAGCACGATGACGGTGAGCCGAAGTGCTTTCACCCGGACGAGTCACTTGAATGCCGGTGTAAAGCCATCCCACGGCGGCTGAAACATCTTTTCGTTTGTCGTTTACCAAATAAACTACTCTACGACCCGCTTGTTCCGGTGTTACGAGTTCTGATGACTTTAACACTAATTCGCGTAAAGCATCATATTTCCATATCATTGGAACAGAAGAGGAGCGAGGTTCCCAAGGTTCGATAGCGTTTGCCACGGTCCACAACGCACCGGCACCAAGGTTTTCTAATTCTTTATAATAGGCTTCGAGTTCGGGAGTGTCTTGCACTCTTGCTCTTCCGATGACATCGTCTGAATGTTTTGCGTCCATATTTTATAATTTTTAACCAACGGGTTGAAACCCATTGCTATTTATTAAATTCCTCGTGATTATCGATAAACGTAATCTTACGTGTGGGAGCCGTATTAACTCGTAAATCAAAGATATCAAATCGGTTGTAATGTCCCATAATATCGTGCATTTGTTTGGGTTGGATGCATTTCTCCAAATCAATATCGGCATACACAATTCCTTCCTCATCAATCAACGGTTCGCCCACAACCGCTCCGTTTGGACCAATAATTCCCGAGAAAGCGGAACTTTTTCTGGTCAATAACTCTTCAATATTCGGAACATCGGGTTTTAAAACGTCCATAATTTCTTTGGATATAGTGGAACACGAAACAACGGTGAATAATTTTCCTTCAAAAGAATGAGCGGCAGCACGAATTTTAATCGCTTCCGCCATATTGTAATCGGGTGGAGCAACGGGAAGCGAAATATAATTGGCAATGTGAATCAATTCGCCTTGCGATAATAACGTAAATCGAGCCAACGTATTTGTGTTTTCGCCACAAGCTAATGTTCCGATGGGTCCGATTTCAGTTTTATATACTTTTAACGAAGAACCATCGCCGCTTGACCACGTTAGTTTTTCTGCCCAGGTTGGGACTAACTTTCGGTGTTTTCCAATTAAATTACCTTGATTGTCAATGATGAGATTGGTATTGTAAATTTCTCCATAACTATCACCACGTTCGTTAATTCCGATGACAATATGCATATTAAAATCTTTCGCCGCTTGGAATAATGGTTTCATCGATTCATCGGTAACAGCTACGGAATTTTTATACAATTGTTCATACCATTTACTGCCTTGAACCGGAGTCATAATCCAATTCCAATACGGATAACCTGCCACAAACACTTCTGGGAAAGCAATTAATTGAGCACCATTATCGCAAGCTTCTTTGATGAAGGAAATTGCTTTTTCAATGGTTTTGTCAACATTTAAAAAAACGGGTGAGGTTTGGACGGCGGCGGCTTTGAATTTTGGAAAGTTCATAGTTTTATAATTACGAATTTGGAATTACGAATTATGAATTGAAAACGAGATTAAATCGTAATTCATAATTTGTAATTCATAATTTTATTTTTCATTTCCTCCGAAAAACCTTCCGCTTTGATTTTCTCACGGTCTTCGGCGATTTTTACGTTAACAAGGGTGACTTCACCTTCTAAAACGGTTAACTCTTTTTCATTAACGAATTGAAATCCGCATAAAACAGAGGCAAATCCAATGTCTTTTACCCATAATTTTTTGGTTAAGACTTCTCCCAATCGAGCAGGGTTTTTAAATTGAATTTTCAAATCTACGGTTGGGATACCGTTTGTTTCGTGCATTTTTGAAAACGGTCGGTCGAGAGCTTCTTCAAACCAATCTTCTACTAAATCATTGAGCATTTCCAGAAATCTCGGATAGAACACAATTCCTGCGTAGTCGATGTGTTTGAATTTTATTTTTTCTTGTTTGGTGAAAGTATTGTTCATTTTTTAT
>JAUXNR010000733.1 GCA_030682755.1 Flavobacterium sp. | reverse complement strand
CTGATCCTAATTCTGCGCTGAAGGGAATCTATGACAATTTGTCGGACGGCGCCGTAGGCCTGGTCGAGGTTCCAAATTTTGACATGATGCTGCGAAACAAGTTATTCTCGGAATTTATCTGTGATCATCTGTTATATTTTTCCAGGGAGACCTTGCAGACCACCATGAACCTTAACGGTTTTGAAATCATTGAGTGCAATGAACTACGGGACGATTATGTCATTTCCGCAGTTGTGAAAAAGCGGGGGAAACTGGATATTTCTGACTTTTATGACTATCAAATTAAGATTCAAACCGAAATATATGAATATATTGCCAGCTTTGGAGAAAAAAAAGTCGCAATATGGGGTGCTGGACATCAGGCATTGGCCATCATCGCCTTGACGAAAATAGAAGACAAAATCAGGTATGTCGTTGACTCTGCACCCTTCAAGCAGGGTAAATACACTCCGGCTACTCATTTACCCGTCGTTGCTCCTGACACTCTCTGCTCGGAGCCGGTCGACGCGGTAATTGTCATGGCCGCGAGTTACTCCGATGAGGTGGCTATGATAATACGACAAAAGTTTGACAGAAGAATAAATGTTTCGATATTGAGAGATTTCGGACTGGAAATTGTTTAGACGTTGGACGAAGAGAATTAGTAAATTAAAAATGTTAAATAATTTCAGCTATTCAAAAACATTTCACCTTTGTCTGGTTTTTTTTCTAACATTAACAATTGTTGGATCTTTGTCAGTAACACAAGTTGACCCGCATCACGATGGAATTATGTTAAAACCGGCTGTGGATGTCGCTAATGGAAAGATGCTATTCAGAGATACTTTTTCCCAATATGGGCCGTTAACTACGTTAATTCAGGTATTAGCAATTAAATTATTTGGTAAGTATCTTATGGTAATCAGATTATTAACAGCTTTATTTTACGGATTAATATCAATTTTAATTTGGCTTATTTATTCACGAATTTTACCAAAATGGCTTAATACTTTTTCTGTCGTTATATGGCTTTTTCTTGGATATTTTTTTATAAACGGTCCAAGCTCGTTGATTTATCCTTGGTCAACAGTTTATGCTGTTTTTTCAGTATTACTTAGTCTTTATTTTCTAATTTTATTCTTCGAAAGACAACATTTTATTTTCTTATTATTGACAGGTATTAGTACATCTTTAGTTTTCTGGTTTAAAATTAATTATGGCATAATATCCCTTTTCTCAATTCTTTTAATATTATTAGTCATCAAGAAAAATTTTATTAAATCAATTTTAATCTTTTTATTAGGCTATTGTATTATACATGCAATTTTTTTTATTTGGCTAATTATCAATAACTCGCTGGAAGATTTTTATTTACAGACCATAAAACTTACATTTGTTTTCTCAAACAATATA
>JAUXNR010000725.1 GCA_030682755.1 Flavobacterium sp. | reverse complement strand
CGAGTTCTTTTTCATCTTCTGCATCAACTTCTTCAATGATTTCAACTTCATCATCTTTTAAATTGATAATAAAACGAGGATACTCTAAATGAATAATAAATATATCTTCAGGAAAATCGGTGTTGTCAGCTAAAACGAATTTTGGTAAGTCCATATTTTAAAGGTTAGCGGGTTGAAAGTTATGAATTGCGGGTTATAAAATTAGTATTCAAATTTACCAAATTCACTGGTAATAGTTAGTTTTTTATGTTCGGAAGCTTCTACTCTACCTACAATTTGAGCATCAACATTAAATGATTTTGAAATTTCTATAATATCATTTGCGATTTCTGAAGGAACATATAATTCCATTCGGTGACCGCAATTAAACACTTGATACATTTCTTTCCAATCCGTTTTTGATTGTTCCTGAATAAGTTTAAACAAGGGTGGAATTGGAAATAAATTATCTTTGATAATATGTAAATTATCAACAAAATGTAAGATTTTTGTTTGAGCACCACCGCTACAATGCACCATTCCATGAATTTCATTTGGGGTGTATTTTTCTAAAATCTTCTTGATAATTGGAGCATAAGTTCTTGTTGGAGAAAGCACTAATTTTCCAGCATCAATTGGACTATTTTCAACAGCATCTGTCAACTTCACTTGACCTGAATAAACCAAATCACTTGGCACTTCTGCATTATATGTTTCAGGATATTTTTCGGCTAAATATTTTGAAAAAACATCATGTCTGGCAGAAGTTAAGCCATTGCTTCCCATTCCGCCATTGTATTCTTTTTCATAAGTTGCTTGGCCATAAGACGCCAAACCAACAATTACATCACCCGGTTTTATATTGGCATTATCAATGACTTGATTACGTTTCATTCGTGCAGTAACCGTAGAATCTACTATTATGGTTCGAACCAAATCACCAACATCCGCGGTTTCTCCACCCGTTGAATGAATGGTTACACCAAAAGAATCTAACTCTTGAATCAAATCTTCTGTTCCGTTAATTATGGCTGAAATGACTTCGGCCGGAATTCTATCTTTATTTCTTCCAATGGTTGAAGAAAGCAGAATATTATCTGTGGCACCAACACACAATAAATCATCAATATTCATGATTAAAGCATCTTGTGCAATTCCTTTCCAAACAGAAATATCTCCTGTTTCTTTCCAATAAGCATATGCTAAAGACGATTTTGTTCCCGCACCATCTGCATGCATGATGAGGCAATAATTTGCATCATTCGTTAAATAATCAGGTATAATTTTACAAAAAGCTTTAGGAAACAAGCCTTTGTCAATGTTTTTAATAGCGTTATGTACGTCTTCTTTTTCGGCAGAAACACCGCGAAGTTTATAACGATTACTAGTATCAGAACTCATAAAAAAGTGTGTTGTTGTTTGGCAAAGATACGTTTAATGTGAGAAAGTGACAACGGGAAAAGAGACGAAAATATGAAAATTAGTTTTCCATTATTTCTATTTCAACTCGTCTGTTTTTAGCCCTTTCTTCTTCATTTTTTTCAGGAATGGTAAAAATTGGTTTTGACGTTCCAAAACCTTTATAGGAAATTCGCTTTTTGTCAATACCTTTTAAGTTTAAATAACGATAAATAAAGCGAGATCTTTGTATAGAAAGCTGCAATTCTTTTGTGTTTTCGTTGCAACACATATGACCTTGAATTTCAATTTTTAAATTAGGATTTTCATTCATTACTTCAACCAATTCATCTAATATTGGTTCAGATTCTTTAACAACCCGAAATGTATTAAAATGAAAATTAATGCCTTCCAATCGAATTCTATCTCCTTTTTTTACTCTTGTTATTTTTTCTCTTAACGGAATTAACGGATCATCAAAAAGTATTGGTTTTCTGTTGCTCAAAGATAAATTAGCCACTGAACTATTTTCATTCTCAGAAATTGAGTTAGAATAAAAAACTACAACTTTTCTGTTTTCTGCTTGAATTTTTGATTGTTTAAAATTTTTGCCAAAAGGCACCATCTTTAAACTTTCATGCATTTGAATTTCATTTTCAGTTAAAATTCGAAGTACTTCATTTATTCGTCTTTGAGATAAAATTAAATTGTATTTTTGGGTATCTACACTATCACAATGGCCGTGTAATTCTAAAATTTCAACATTTTTATTGTTCTGCATCCACTTTTCAAAGTATGATAAAGACACCTGATTTGGGATTGAAGCATTAAAGTCAAAAAATATTTCAAATTTTTCTTGAGCAGAAATAGTGTTTCCGAAAAAGTTTAAGAATAGTATGAAATATAGTTGTTTCAATTTTTTATAATTTCAATTTCAACTCTTCGGTTCGCAGCACGCTCTTCTTCATTTTTTTCAGGGATTGCATAAATAGGTTGAGAACTTCCAAAACCTTGATAAGATAATCTGGATTTGTCGATTCCGTTATAAATCAAAAATTGCTGAATTGCTTTTGCACGTTGGTTGGAGAGATTATTTCGATCTGTTGGCATGCAACATAAGTGTCCTTGAATATTAATTTCCAATTTTGGATTTTGTTGCATCACTAACAATAATTCATAGAGTTTCCCCCTACTTTCATTAACGATTGCAAACGTATTGAGTTGAAAATTTAGATTTTCCAACTTCAATTTTTCGCCCGGTTTGGCTTCATCAATTTGTTGCATAAATTCTCTGTTTAAGGAGTATTCAGAAACACTACCATTTGGATTTTTTATCTGAATAACTTCAGGAAATACTCTTTTAGGCTTTTTGACTACTGGTTTTTCAACAGGTTTTATTCCGAGAATTTCATCTTCTCTATCTAAATCTTTTTCTTCCAAATAATAAATAGTTACTCTTCTATTTTTTGCTTTGTCTTCACTTTGTTGGTGTAATTTTCCGAAACTTCTGGTTTTAAAATCAGAACGAATAGCCACTTTTTCTTGAACCTGTTCAAAAATAAAATTTACTCTTTTTTGAGCTAATGTATCATTGAAGCCAACAGAGCCATCATCATCAGTATAACCATTTATTGCTACTATTTTGACCTTATTGTTTTGTTTTATCCAATCATTCAATTTAGATAGTTCTGCTTTTTTCAATTCAAATTGGTTGCTGTCAAAATAAAAAGAAGTTTGCTCTTGACTGTTTATATGTAAAATATTGAAGAAAAGTATAAAAAGCAGAATTCGTAACATTAGCATGGTATTTTTAATAGATAACGAATATAATGAAAAATAATTTTGAATACTATTAAAATCAAAAAGGGACGACCTGAGTCATCCCTTTTTTTAGTGGTAAATTCTTTGGAAATATAGTTAATGTTTTTTTTGAATTTAAAGATTTATAACAAAAATTTAAATTTTTACAGAGCTAAAGTAACAATTAATTTACAATTACAAAACAATTTGTTCTACATTTTTTTACATGAAATCACTCAATTAATTTGATGTAAAAAAAAACCACTCAAATTGAGTGGTTTAAATTAATTATTTAGTAAACAATAATTCTCTGTATTTTGTCAATGTCCAAATTTCATCATCAACAAGCAACTCTAATTTATCAGAGTGATACCTAATTTCTTCAAAAAATGGTTTCACTTTATTGCAATAAGCAGTAGCCATTTTTTCAGCATCGGGTAAATTATTTGCTTTTTTACGTTCTTCAGTCATTTGGCCTACTTTACTATTTATTCCCTCAATGTGTTCTGAAATTTCTTTGATTAAGCTAATTTGTTCTCTTGCGATTTTTTCGAAATCTTTTCCGAAAATCTCTTTCAAACCTCTAACATTTTCAATTAAAACATTTTGATAACGAATAGCTGTTGGAACCACATGGTTTCTGGCAATATCGCCTAAAACTCTACCTTCAATTTGAATTTTCTTTGTATATTCTTCTAATTCAATTTCATAACGAGCTTCCACTTCAACGTGGTTCATTACATTTAATTCTTCAAACAAGGCAATCGCTTTTTTAGAAACTTTAGCTTTCAAAGCTTCCGGAGTAGTTTTGTGATTACTCAAACCTCTCTTTTTTGCTTCTTTTTCCCAAGCATCACTATATCCGTCTCCTTCAAAAAGAATAGCTTTAGTTTGTTTGATGTATTCTCTCAAAACATTGAAAATAGCTTCGTCTTTTTTCAAATCATTTTTTTCAATCAAGGTATCAACTTCAGCTTTGAAGTCTTTTAATTGTTTTGCAACAATACAATTTAAAGTTGTCATTGCATTAGCACAATTGGCTGATGAACCCACTGCTCTAAATTCAAATTTATTACCTGTAAAAGCAAAGGGAGATGTACGGTTTCTATCTGTGTTATCTAAAAGCACATCCGGAATTTTGCCCACTACATTCAGTTTTAAATCTGTTTTTTCTTCGGGAGAAAGTTTTCCGTTTGACACACCTTCCAATTCTTCTAAAACTTTAGTCAATTGTTGACCAATAAAAACAGAAATAATTGCAGGAGGAGCTTCGTTAGCACCTAATCTGTGGTCATTACTTGCAGAAGCAATTGCAGCACGAAGTAATTCTTCATAAACATTAACTGCCTTTATCGTATTAATAAAGAACGTTAAAAACTGCAAGTTACTCATTGGTGTTTTGCCCGGACTTAACAAGTTGATCCCTGTATCTGTTGCTAACGACCAGTTGTTGTGCTTACCTGATCCATTCACTCCTTTGAACGGTTTTTCATGGAATAAAACTCTGAATTCATGACGTTCTGCAACTTTCTGCATTACATCCATCAACAAAGAATTATGGTCTACTGCCAAATTGGTTTCTTCAAAAATCGGAGCTAATTCAAATTGATTTGGAGCTACTTCATTATGTCTTGTTTTAACAGGAATTCCCAAAAGCATACACTCATTTTCAAGGTCTCTCATGTAATTTAAAACACGTGTTGGTATTGATCCAAAATAATGATCTTCCAATTGTTGCCCTTTTGCTGAAGTATGTCCTAACAACGTTCTTCCGGTTGCTAAAATATCTGGTCTTGAATTTGCTAAAGCGGTATCAATAAGAAAATATTCTTGTTCCCAACCAAGAGTTGGAGTTACTTTTTTTACATTTTTATCAAAATATTTACAAACATCAGTTGCAGCCTCATCAATGGCATGAAGAGCTCTTAACAAAGGTGTTTTGTAATCCAATGCTTCTCCTGTATAAGATACAAATACAGTTGGAATACAAAGAGTTGTTCCATAAATAAAAGCCGGTGAAGTTGGATCCCAAGCGGTATAACCTCTTGCTTCAAAAGTATTTCTAATTCCACCATTTGGAAAACTCGAAGCGTCTGGTTCTTGTTGAGCTAATTGATCGCCTCCAAATTTTTCAACCGGATCACTTCCGTCAAAAGATGTTTCAAAAAAGGCATCATGTTTTTCTGCGGTGGCACCTGTTAAAGGTTGAAACCAGTGTGTATAATGGGTTACTCCTTTTGTTAAGGCCCATTCTTTCATTCCCATTGCAATATAATCTGCTAATTTTCTATCAATTTTAGTTCCGTGTTGCACAGCACTTTGAACTGCTTTGTAAGCATCAGGCGTTAAAAATTTTCGCATTGCTTTGTCATTAAAGACATTAGCTCCAAAAATTTCAGATTTTTTACCAATTTCTTCTACTTTAATAGGTTTTCTACCTAAAGTTTCTTTTAATGCTTGAAAACGAATTGTTGACATAAGTGATTATTTGAAGTTTTACTAAATTCTATGCTGCAAATGTACTACTTTTTAAATTACAAACAATATACCCCTAAAAAAATTAGGGGTAAGTATGCAAAATTTAATATTAACTTTAAAAAAGAATACTTTTTAAAGGGGTTCTTTCAAAAATTATTTAAATGTCATGTATATGAAGACAAAATATGCAGTAAGTAAAACAAATCCGGCTTTTCTATCTAAGAATCCTTTTTTGGGAAGAAGAACTAATGGAATTAAAACAAATGAAAGTGCCAACATCCAAATGATATCAAAAGACATTAATCTGTTATCTACAATTTTAATTGGATGAATGATTGCGGTTATTCCTAAAACGGAAAGAATATTAAAAATATTTGACCCTATAATGTTTCCTATAGAAATTGAACTTTCTTTTTTTACAGCTGCAATTATGGATGCCGCTAATTCAGGAATACTTGTTCCTATTGCCACAACAGAGACCGCAATTACTCGATCAGACACTCCATAAGCTTCTGCTAAGTTTACAGCACCTGTTATTAACAATTCTGAGCCTCCCCATAATCCTAAACCTCCTATTACTAAAAACAAGATTACTTGATACATTGGCATTGCTTTTTCTAAAGGAATTTCAACATCAGTATTGCTTTTCTTTTGGAACTTAATTAAATATATTACGAAACAAATCAGTAAAAAAAATAAAATACCCCCTTCTATTCTATTGATTTCTCCATCATATTTTAAAACCGCAAATAACAGAATCGATGAAATCATCATTGCAGGCCAATCGGTTTTAAAAAATGATTCATCAACTTTCATAGCATTTATAATCATTACAATACCGAGGATTAAACCAATATTAGCGATGTTTGACCCAATTACATTACCTAATGCAATATCGGGGAAACCTGCCATTGCAGATTTAACACTCACAATTAGTTCCGGTGCAGAAGTTGCAAAAGACACCACCGTCATACCGATAATAATCTTTGGAATGTTTAAACGCAATGACATTCCAACAGCAGATTTTAAAAGCCAATCACCTCCAAGTACTAATAAAACCAGTCCAATTATAATAAATATAAAATCCATTTAATTTTTTTTACGAAAGTATAAAACCTTACTGATAAATAAATCATAATTTCAACCCTTTTAGTATAATTAAAAAAAAAAATCTTTATTCTAAAATTGAGAAATTATTAGATGCCCATAATAAAAAGGATAGCTGTTCTAACTTATCCTGAAATGACTATGAGAATTACTAAACACACTATTATAGTTCTACAACTTACTTTGGGTTTGCACTGTGTTATTTGCTTTTATCTTTAATTATGAGATATGTTAAAATCTGTCACCTTTGGTGCTTTATTCATACTTTATATACGCTTTATCTATACTTTATTCATACTTTATGACCTGTCCTTGACCCGTCCTAAAATAACTATACAGATTAATTAATAAATCCTATAATAGTTATACAAATATAATTTTTAATCCTAAACTTACTATACAACTGTTTTTTCATAATTAAAACTTCTATTATAATTCTTCCATCGTTTGTTTAATTTCTCTGATTTCAAATGAGCTTGATTAGGTGTTAGATAATCACAACTTGCATGTGGTCTTAATTCATTATAAGACTTAATACTTTTACTTACTTGATTTCCTGTTTGGTCAAAACCCAAGGAACTAGAGTAAAGATTAAATTCTGTTTTAATAATACCATTTACTCTTTCTGCTAATGCATTTTCATATGGATCTCCATTTTCAGTCATGCTAATACCAATGTTGTTTTTTAGTAATAAATCAACATAGTTGTGAGAACAATACTGAGAACCTCTATCAGAATGATGAATGATTGATTCATTATACAATCTATTATTGAGAGCCATCTTTAAAGCATTAATACATCCTTCTGCTGCTAAGTCCTGACGAAAACTATATCCCATTATTTTCCTGGAATAAGCATCAGTAATTAAACTTAGATAGCCCCATTGATTGGTTAATCGGATATAAGTAATATCACTTACCCAAACCTGTTCTGGCCTTGTTATTACAAGACCTTTTACTAGGTTGCTGTATTTTCTCATCCAATGTCTAGAATCAGTGGTTATAGCTTTTCTTTTTCTTTGACGAATCAACAGTTTATGTTCTGACAATAAATCAAATAAATAATCCCTGCCAAAAGATATTTGATGGGAGATCAACTTATTTTGTATTACATAGTGTAACTTTCTAGTTCCCAGTCGCGGCAAGTCTTTTCTGATGTTAATTACTTCTTGAAGAATAACATCTTCTTTGACTAAACTACTCTCTTTACGCCATAAACTATCGTAATAAGCGTGCCTTGTTTTGCCAAACAATCGACATAAAACAGCTATTCCTACTTTAGGAAAGTCCTGTTTCATTTTTAAGACTGCTTGGCACCAGACTTTTTTCTAATGTCAATTTTGAGTTGGTCTTCGGCTACATCAATTAGCGTGTTGAGTGCTTTTATTTTAAGCTCTGCTTCTTGTAAAGCTTTTTGCAAAGCTTCTTTTTCTAAATCCTTTGAAGATGATTTCTCTTTAGCCATTGGAGAGGTGTTTTCAATACAAATTTCGACTTTTTCTAATTTATATTGTAATATCCAGTCACGAATTAATTTTTCAGCTTTGATATTATAGGCTATTTTGGCTTCTTTGATAGTTAATCTTCCTTGTTCAATAGCCGTAACAATTGTTCGCTTTTGAAGGTTTGTGTAGCTTCTTCGTTTGATTGTTTCTTGATAATTGAGCGAACCATAAGCTTGCATCCAGTGATTTATTGAAGATTTTCCTAAACCATAAATCCGGATGGCTTCCTTACGAGGCAGACCTTCCTCAACTTCTTTAACAATTTTTAAAATCAAGCGTTTGTCATAACGGCTCTGCTTGTGCTCTCGTGAAACATAAATTTCTTGTTCTGGGTTTTTCATATACACTGTTTATGTGTATAGCTATTTTAGGACAAGACACCTAAAATAATTATTGCAGGAGTGGTTTGTTTACATTTCATTTTTGAGCAATAAAAATAGAAATGATTTTATCAGAATATTAAAAAAATCAATAAAAAAGCCCAACAAAACTGTTGGGCTCTTAAGGGTATTCTTAGTATAACTAACTCTAAATTAATTTTTTATTAACTTCATGGTTTTCTCACGGTTGTTATTATCACTAACTTTAACCATATATATTCCGGTATTTAACTCTGAAATGTCAAACACATGATTTTCAGAAAAGGCTGCAGTAAAGGATTTTACCAACTGGCCTGTTACTGAATAAATGTCAACTTTACTTGTTGCCACACTTAAGGCAAATGCATTTGAAGTTGGATTTGGATACATAGCAAAATCATCGGCTAATTCAATTTCATCTGTATTTAATGTTACCAACTGATTTCCGTACACTTTAAATTCACCGGGAGCAAGAGTAATTTGAGCAGTTGTGCTAGTAACATTTATAGCTGTTTCAGCCATTAAATCATACCAAGTCCCTATGTAAGGAAAATCAGGTGTAATGTTTTGATTTGCTACAGAGAAATTGGCTAAAATAACCACATTTTTCAATTGAGAAGCCGGTAAGGAGTTATCAAACACATAAATACGCTGGCGAATATTATTCCCGTTTGGACTAATAGCATATTCACCGTTAAAAACAGGTTGAGACGTTTTTAATGCATTCAATTTAGCATACGTATTATATACTGAACTTCTCAAAGGATCTGCCAACCAATTTTGTGTCCACTGTGGTTGTGGTTTAGTATCTAATTTACAGTCACCCGGAATTGCATCATAACTTGAATTTATTGTGCCGTTTGAACACGTCCAAATGGAATCTCCCATACCTAAAGAAGCAAAATGCCAAACCATTTTTGGTCCAGGAACCAAAATATTTGTTGCCGCAATTGCTTTCATTCTATTAATGGCATTGTTTAAATTCCCATTTACAGGGGCTGTTCCGCCACCATTTCCAAAAGTAACGGCCTCATAAATAATTCTATCTTTGTCATGACTCTCAGGATAACCAATAAGTCTTTTGCCTTGAAAACCTCTGCTTACGTGGCCTACTCTGTTGATGTCTGCGTTTGCAGAATTTCCGCTGATAAGTTGTTTGTAAGGATCCCATAATTCACCCCACATCATAATGCCTTTTCCTTCATTTAACCTAT